>NZ_OZ024668.1:0-271725 GCF_902497775.2 Pseudomonas fluorescens | reverse complement strand
TTTCACCGCTGTCGATCTTTCGATCGAAGCCCTTCCGGATGACTCTGGAACCGCTAACTCTTTGAAACTCAAGGAGTTTTCAGTTCCGACTGCGCCGGAAGTGGGGCGAATTATAGACACATCTGCAGGGGCGTCAAGGACTTATTTCAACTTTGTTTCAACGGCGGTGTTTTGCGCGTTACCAGCCGGGGAATTCGCCGCTCAAGCGCGGGAATGCGCAAGGCCAGCAGGAACAAACCAATAGCAGCATATATGGACCATTCTTTAAGGTCGGCGCGCACTACCCATAGAAAGTGCAAAAGGCCCAAGCCAAGAATGACATACACCAGCTTGTGCAGTTTTTTCCAGCGCGCGCCCAGGCGACGCTGACTGTAGCGGTTGGACGTCACCGCCAAGGTCAGCAAACCAACAAACCCCAACATGCCGACAATGATGTAGGGACGCTTGCTCAGTTCCACCCCCAACTGCCCCCAGTCCAGGCCAAGCACGAAGAACATGTAGGCACTCAGGTGCAGCACTATATAAGCAAAGCACCACAACCCCAGCTGGCGCCGCGAGACGATCCAGCCCGCCCAACCGGTAAGGCGCTGCAAGGGCGTCATGCTCAAGGTTATCAACAGGAAGATCAAAGCCCCCAACCCCAGGCGATCGACCAGGATCTTGCCCGGATCCGGCCCAAGGGCCTCCATGGCTGCCTCATACAACCACCACAGCGGCCAGATACTGGCCAGGATGAAGATGCCGAGCCTGAACAGTGGATAACGCATCAGTAGTTCTTCCTCAGGTCGAGACCGCTGTACAGCCCTGCCACTTCTTCGGCATAGCCATTGAACATCTGCGTGGGCCGCACATTGGGGCTGAACAGGCCACTGGGCAGGCGCCGCTCACGGGCCTGGGTCCAGCGCGGATGATCGACCTCGGGGTTCACGTTGGCGTAGAAGCCATATTCTTCCGGGGCAATTGCCTGCCAGGTGGTGCGCGGCTGCTCTTCGACCAGACTGATGCGCACGATCGACTTGATGCTCTTGAAGCCGTACTTCCATGGCACCACCAGACGCAACGGCGCACCATTCTGGTTGGGCAGTTCACGCCCGTACATGCCGACGGCGAGGATCGCCAGCGGATTCATCGCTTCATCCAGGCGCAAGCCTTCTATATAAGGCCAGTCGATCAGGGCAAAGCTTGAACGCTGGCCGGGCATGCTTTTTGGGTCCTGCAAGGTTTCGAAGCGAATGTAGCGCGCCTTGGAGGTTGGCTCGACTTGCTTGAGCAACGCCGATATCGGAAAGCCCAACCAGGGGATGACCATCGACCAGGCCTCCACGCAGCGCAGGCGATAGATGCGCTCCTCCAGCTGATAGGGCTTCATGAAGTCTTCCAGGGCATAGCGCCCGGGCTTGCCTACCTCGCCATCAACCACCACGGTCCACGGCTCGGTTTTCAGGCTGCCGGCATTGGCCGCCGGATCGCCCTTGTCGGTGCCGAACTCGTAGAAGTTGTTGTAGTGGGTGGCATCCTTGAACGGCGTGGTCGCCTCCCCCGGCGCCGTTACTGCCTGCCACTGGGTGGCGGCGAGCTTCTCGCTGAACCAGCCAGGCGCCCTGCCCGCCTCGACATCGGCATAGCGCGATGGATCGGCAGCACTGGCCCAGCGTGGCAGCGCAGTTGCCGCAAGGGCAGCCAGCGAGCCGCCGAGCATGGCGCGACGCGAGACATAAATGGATTCGGGGGTGACATCCGATTCTTTGCAATCGGAGGCTTTGGACAGCTTGATAAGCATGATGGCTCCGTAGAACTGGAGGGCTGATGCACCAGTAGACTACGGAGCCCGAGCGAAATTACATCACTCGATGTTTTTGCGTCGACGCATGCGCAACAGGTATTGCACAGGGCCGGAGGCCGCATAGCCGAGGAACACCAGCAGCAGGATGCGCGGCGGGTCACTGAAGACTACCGCGAACACCAGCACCACGGCGAGGATCGCTACGAACGGCACGCGCCCCTTGAGATCCAGCTCCTTGAAGCTGTTGTACTTGATGTTGCTGACCATCAGCATGCCAGCTGCGGCCACCAGCAGCGCCACCAGGAACGACAGCTTCGAACCCTGGATGCCGTAGTCGCTGAAGGCCCAGACGGTACCGGCTACCACACCGGCCGCCGCCGGGCTGGCCAGGCCGATGAAGTAACGCTTGTCGGCCTTGCCGACCTGGGTGTTGAAGCGCGCCAGACGCAGCGCGGCGCCAGCCACATAGATGAAGGCGACCATCCAGCCGACCTTGCCCATGTCACCCAGGGCCCAGCCGAAGGCCAGCAATGCCGGGGCGACACCGAAGGCGACCATGTCCGACAGCGAGTCGTACTCGGCACCGAAGGCGCTTTGGGTGTTGGTCATACGTGCCACGCGGCCGTCCAGTCCATCGAGGACCATGGCGACGAAAATGGCGATGGCGGCGAAGGCGAAATACTTGCTCGCCTCGCGTGGATCACCCGCACTGAGGGCCGCCTGGGCACTCATGGAGTTGATGATCGAATAGAAACCGGCGAACAGGTTCGCAGTGGTGAACAGGTTGGGCAGCAGATAGATGCCGCGATGCCGAACCTTGCGTCCTTCGGCGTCATGCCCTTCTTCAACATGCTCATCGATCGGTAGCAGGCTTTCGGCGTCAGAGGCCTTGTTCGGCTCTTCGGGACGTTCGCTCATGGACATTACCTTGCAACGGTGTGGAAAGTTTCGACAGACGTCTGCGACGAGGGTTCGTCGACAAACGATGAAGCTTTATACCAGAAGCTGACCGCCTAAACGAAAAAACGCGGCCGAAGCCGCGTTTTCATCGCATCAGGACAAGATCAGTTCTTGGCCTTGTCGACGATTTTGTTCGCCGCGATCCAAGGCATCATCGAGCGCAGTTGCTCGCCGATGACTTCGATGCCGTGGGCAGCGTTGTTGCGACGCTTGGCGGTCATCGAAGGGTAGCCGGTGGCGCCTTCGCTGATGAACATCTTGGCGTACTCGCCGTCCTGGATGCGCTTCAGAGCGTTGCGCATGGCCTGACGGGATTCGGCGTTGATGACTTCCGGGCCGGTCACGTACTCGCCGTATTCGGCGTTGTTGGAGATCGAGTAGTTCATGTTGGCGATGCCGCCTTCGTACATGAGGTCAACGATCAGCTTCAGCTCGTGCAGGCACTCGAAGTAGGCCATTTCAGGCGCGTAGCCCGCTTCAACCAGGGTTTCGAAACCGGCCTTGACCAGCTCGACGGTACCGCCACACAGAACGGCCTGCTCGCCGAACAGGTCGGTTTCGGTCTCGTCCTTGAAGGTGGTTTCGATGATGCCGGTACGGCCGCCACCGACACCAGCGGCGTACGACAGGGCAACGTTCTTGGCATTGCCGGAGGCGTCCTGGTAGATCGCGATCAGGTCAGGGATGCCGCCGCCTTTGACGAACTCGGAACGTACGGTGTGACCTGGCGCTTTTGGCGCGATCATGATCACGTCCAGGTCGGCGCGTGGCACGACCTGGTTGTAGTGGATGGCGAAACCGTGGGAGAAGGCCAGGGTGGCGCCCTTCTTGATGTTCGGCTCGACTTCGTTCTTGTACAGCTGGGACTGGAACTCGTCCGGGGTCAGGATCATGACCAGGTCGGCACCGGCAACAGCGGTCGCTACATCGGCAACTTTCAGGCCGTGAGCTTCGGCTTTGGCAACGGTGCCCGAACCTTTACGCAGACCGACAGTGACGTCCACACCGGAGTCTTTCAGGTTGCACGCCTGAGCGTGGCCCTGGGAGCCGTAACCGATGATGGCAACTTTCTTGCCCTGGATGATGGAAAGATCACAGTCTTTGTCGTAATAAACTTTCATGAAAATACCCCTGTTATCTCGGCCCATAGGGCCATCGCTAATTTTTTGAGTTAGATGCTGAGCACTTTGTCGCCACGGGCAATGCCGGTAACGCCGCTGCGCACTGTTTCGAGAATGGACGCGGTACCGATGGCCTGAATGAAGCTGTCAAGCTTGTCGCTGGCGCCAGTCAGCTGAACGGTATAGACGCTGCTGCTGACGTCGACGATCTGCCCACGATAGATATCGGTGGTGCGTTTGATCTCGGCACGCTGGGCACCCGTGGCCTTGATCTTGACCAGCATCAGTTCACGTTCGATGTGCGCGCTTTCCGAGAGGTCGACCAGCTTGACGACTTCAACCAGCTTGTTCAGGTTTTTGGTGATCTGCTCGATCACCTCATCATGACCGACCGTGGTCAACGTCAGACGCGACAGGGTCGGGTCTTCGGTTGGCGCCACCGTCAGGCTTTCGATGTTGTAGTTACGCTGCGAGAACAGACCGACCACGCGAGACAAGGCACCGGGTTCGTTTTCCAACAGCAGGGAAATAATGTGCCGCATGATTAGGTACGCTCCGTCTTGCTCAGCCACATGTCGCGCATAGAGCCGTCTTTGATCTGCATCGGGTAGACGTGCTCACTGTTGTCGACCTGGATGTCGATGAACACCAGGCGGTCTTTCATGGCGAACGCTTCCTCGAGCTTGGGCTTGAGGTCTTTCAGGCTGGTGATGCGGATACCCACGTGACCATAGGCTTCGGCCAGCTTGACGAAGTCAGGCAGCGATTCCATGTAGGAGTGCGAGTGACGGCTGTTGTAGGCCATGTCCTGCCATTGGCGGACCATGCCCAGGACGCCGTTGTTGAGGTTGACGATCTTCACCGGCAGGTCGTACTGCAGGCAGGTCGACAGCTCCTGAATGTTCATCTGGATGCTGCCCTCACCGGTGACGCAGGCAACGTCCTGGTCCGGGAAGTTCAGCTTGACGCCCATGGCCGCCGGGAAGCCGAAGCCCATGGTGCCCAGGCCACCGGAGTTGATCCAGCGGTTGGGTTTGTTGAAGCGGTAGTACTGCGCCGCGAACATCTGGTGCTGACCAACGTCGGAGGTCACGAAGGCATCGCCCTTGGTCACTTCGCAGAGGGTCTCGATCACGGTCTGCGGCTTGATCACGCTGCCGTCGCCCTTGTCGTAAGGGAACATGTCGCGATCGCCACGCCACTCTTCGATCTGCTTCCACCAGGCGTCCATCGCGGCCTTGTCCGGTTGCTCGCCGATTTCGCGCAAGGTCGCGACCATTTCGGTCAGAACGCTCTCAACCGGGCCAACAATCGGCACGTCGGCCTTGATGGTCTTGGAGATCGACGCCGGGTCGATGTCGATGTGGATAACCTTGGCGTTCGGGCAGAACTTGGCCGGGCCGTTGACCACGCGGTCGTCGAAGCGCGCACCGACGGCGAAGATCACGTCGGCGTGGTGCATGGCCAGGTTGGCGGTGTAGCTGCCGTGCATGCCGAGCATGCCGAGGAACTGGCGATCGGTACCCGGGTAGCCGCCCAGGCCCATCAAGGTGTTGGTGACCGGCAGGTTGAGCATCTGCGCAACTTCAGTCAGGGCCGCGGAGCCGCCACCGAGGATGACGCCGCCACCGGCGTAGACCACTGGACGCTTGGCCGCCAGCAACATCTCGGCAGCCTTGCGGATCTGCCCCGAGTGACCACGAACAGCCGGGCTGTAGGAACGCATCTTGACCTTTTTGGGGTAGACGTATTCGAACTTTTCCGCAGGGTTGGTCATGTCTTTCGGGATATCGACCACGACCGGGCCCGGGCGACCGGATTGCGCCAGATAGAAAGCTTTTTTCAGTACTTCAGGGATTTCCGAGGCGTGTTTGATCATGAAGCTGTGCTTCACGATCGGCCGGGAAATACCGATCATGTCGGTTTCCTGGAAGGCATCGGTGCCGACCATGGTGCTGGGCACCTGACCGGAGAGGATGACCATCGGAATGGAGTCCATGTACGCGGTGGCAATACCGGTGATGGCATTGGTTGCGCCTGGACCAGAGGTCACCAGTACCACACCGGCCTTGCCGGTGGCACGGGCGTAACCGTCCGCCATATGGGTAGCTGCCTGCTCGTGACGAACCAGGATGTGGCTTACTTCCGGTTCTTTGAACAGGGCATCGTAAACATGAAGGAGAGCACCACCAGGGTACCCGTAGATGTGCTTAACGCCTTCGTCACGCAAAAAGCGGACGACCATCTCAGCGCCAGATAAAAGCTCCACGTTGTTCACCTCTAAAACGCCAGAATACCGTCCACGGTGGACGGGTCTTAATAGGTTTACTGCCAAGCAGAGCATGAGCGACGGAATCGCCGACTACGTCAGCACTGACTGAGCAAGTATTGGGAGCGCCCCAAAGTGTTGCGGGGTTTTCCCACCCAGCGCGAGGTAACGCGTTGCGGGGTGTAACAGGTCGGCGCGGGTGTGCGCCTCATGATCTGCTTAGCGGGTCTGCTTCTGGCAGTCCCTCTACAGCGGAATCTGGATTCTTCTTTTTCGGCGCGCGCAAGTCAAGAAAAATTATTGCCAATTTCGCGCAAGGACGATCCACAGCCACCACTAATACCAGCGACAGCAGCAGAAAAACAAACAATACAAACAAAAAGAGCCACAATCTGTGGCTCCAAGGGTGAAAAGAGGGAAATTCAGGCAGAAGGACTGATCAATTGGTCAAACTCTGCTAGCAGCCTGCGTAGCTCGCGGCTTTGCTCCGGGCGGTCGACGTATACCGTTTCAGCCATGACCAGAATCCCGGAGGCATTTGGCAGTGCCAGGCCGTTCTCGAGAATCACTTTCATTTTCGGCAGGAAAATCCACTGCAACCACTGATCGAAGTTCATGCTATCGACCGCAAAGGGCACCGTGCTGGCCAGCGCCTCGGGGCTGGGCGGCTCTTCGCTCCACCAGCCCTGGACGTGCAGTTCGCGCTCGATCAGCAGCAAGTGATCGGCGATATCGAGGATGCGTTGATCCATTACAGGTTGACCTGGGCTTTCTGCCGGGCCAGCGCTGCACCGGCCGAGTCGCCCTGCTTCTCGCGCGACTGGGCAATGATGTTCCACAGCCCGGCCTGCAGGTCGGGGCGACCGTTGGCGTAGGTCAGCGCACGGCGCGCCAGTTGCTCGGACTGCGCGGCGTCGCCCTGGGCCAGGCGTACCTGGGCCAGACGGTAAAGCACCTGCGGCTCACGCGGGGCAATGCGCTGGGCACGTTCCAGGCTCGATGAAGCACCGTTGTAGTCGCCGCCGCTCTGCTGTTGCTGGGCGGTGGTCAACAGCGCCAGCACCGGGCCATCGAGCTGTTCGTCAGCCGAGAGGCCGCCACTGGCAGCGCTGGAGCGCGGAATGCCACTGGGCGCACTCGGGGCGCTGGTGCTCGGCATGGTGTAGCTGCCGGCGTTGGTCGAACTGCTGTCGAACGGCGCCGAGCTGCTCGGGCCCGGAGTAATGGGCCCTGTGCTGATCGGCGCGGCGCCGGTGGCGGCCGGGAAAGTCTGGATTGGAGAGGCACCGGCCCCCGGCGGGACCATGACCATCACCCCGGAGTCCTGCGGTACGGCCTGGGCCTGACGCGAACCGTTATTGACCTGCGCCGGCGCGCCACGGTTGGCCGTGACCCGCTCGCTGTTGGAGACCCGGGTACTGGAATCGACCACGGGAATGGAGCCGCGCGGATTGCTGGCGCAGCCGTTGAGCAAAGCCAGCGCCGTCAAGGCTGGAAACCACCACTTGTTCACTGCACACCCTCTCTAGGCTAACGCTTAATTCATCCAACCCTTGACCCAGTCCATGACGGACTCGGCAGGATCCGGCTCACCGCCACAGGCGGCCCCGGCCGGCGGTTCACTTCCGCGAATATACGGCATCTGCACGGCGCCCGGGCAACTGGCGTCCGAGCCCTGGCCGCTATGCGGATCGATCCAGGCCTGCACCACGTTGTCGGGCAGCGGCATGTCCAGCGGCAGCGGGTCGGCCTTGCGCATGAAACTGGTCCAGACCTGCAACGCGCCGGTAGCACCGGTGAACGGGGTTTTACCGTTATCGTCACGGCCCAGCCAGACCACCGCCAGCAGGTCCTGGCTGAAGCCTGCGAACCAGCTGTCACGGGAGTCGTTACTGGTACCAGTCTTGCCCGCCAGGTTCAACGAGCTTGGCAGCACACTGTAGACCGAACGCCCGGTACCTTCGCGCATGACCCGCTGCATGGCGTTCTGCACCAGATAAATGGCACCCGGATCGAAGGTCTGCTGGATCTGGAACGGATAACGCTTGAGCGGCTCGCCCTCGGCGGTCAGCACGCTGCGGATACCGCGCATCGGCGTGTTGAAGCCTCCGTTGGCCAGGGTCTGGTACATGGTCGCGACCTGCATCGGCGACATCCCGCCCGCCCCGAGCATCATCGACGGGAAGGCTGGCCAGTCGACGTTCACGCCCAGTCGGCCGATGGTTTTCAGCACATTCGGCACGCCCAGCTCCAGGCCGAGCTTGGCGGTCGACAGGTTGTAGGAGTTGGCCAGGCCCTGATACAGATAAATGGTGCCGTGGGAACGACGGTCGTAGTTCTGCGGCCTCCACACCTGGCCATCGGCGCCTTTGACCGAAAACGGTTCATCCTGGACCCAACTGGTCAGGGTGTATTTGCTCGGTTTTTCCAGGGCGGTCAGGTATACCGCCGGCTTGACCAGCGAGCCGATCGGCCGCACCGCATCGATTGCGCGGTTGAAGCCGGCGAAACCGGCCTGGCGGCTGCCGATCAGGGCCTGGACTTCACCGGTCTCCGGGTTGGTCACGACCATTGCCGCCTCGACTTCATCGGCGCCCTTGCGCCCGGCCAGGCGCTTGAAGGTCTCGGCCATGGCCGCTTCGGATTTCATCTGCAGGATCGGGTCGAAGCTGGTAAAGATGCGCAGGCCTTCTTCGGTCAAGTCTTCGTCACGGTAGTCCTGGCGCAGCTGGCGTTTGACCAGGTCGAGAAAGCCCGGGTAGGAGCTATCGGCCAGACTGCCGCGCTTGGTCACGCCCAGCGGCATTTTCTTCGCCGCTTCCACCGCTTCCGGGGTCGCCACGCCCTGCTCGGCCAGCAAGTCGAGCACCAGGTTACGCCGCATCGTCGCCCGCTCCGGGTAACGCCGCGGGTTGTAGTAGGAAGGCCCCTTGACCATCCCGACCAGCAAGGCGATCTGGTGCAGCTTGAGCTCCGACAGCGGCTGGCTGAAGAAGAACTGGCTGGCCAGGCCGAAGCCGTGCACCGCACGCTGACCGTCCTGGCCGACGAACACCTCGTTGAGGTAGGCCTCAAGGATTTCGCGCTTGTCGTAATGCAGCTCGAGCAGCAAGGCCATCATTGCTTCATTGAGCTTGCGGCTGAGACTGCGTTCGTTGGTCAGGTAGAAGTTCTTCACCAACTGCTGGGTCAGGGTACTGCCGCCCTGGCGCATGGCACC
Organism: Pseudomonas fluorescens; assembly: GCF_902497775.2. Classification (NCBI taxonomy): domain Bacteria; kingdom Pseudomonadati; phylum Pseudomonadota; class Gammaproteobacteria; order Pseudomonadales; family Pseudomonadaceae; genus Pseudomonas; species Pseudomonas fluorescens. The sequence goes on along the minus strand of NZ_OZ024668.1, from coordinate 262,372 downwards.
GGACGAGGTGTTGACCCAAACGGCCCGGGCAATCGACTTGGGCGACACGCCGAAGTGGTGATAGAAGTCGCGGTCTTCCACGGCCACCAGGGTTTCCAGCAGGTACGGTGGCACCTGGTCGATCTTGATCAGGATGCGGTCTTCAAGGTTTTTCGGGTACAGGCCGCCGATCAGCAGCGGCTCGAGGCGTACCACGTCGAGTTTCGAGCCGTTGGCACCGCTAAGGCCTGCTACATAGTCGCCAGAGAAACGCACGCGCACTGCTTGCGCCGTTTCCATGCCTTCATAGAACTGGAAGCCGCGGGTGTTCAGATCGACGGTATTGCCGTTGACCGCGGCCGCACCCGGGCCATTGGCGACGCTTTCGCGGCGATAGCCGAGGGCATCGAGTTCGATGAGGAAGTCGGCCTTGCTCAGCTTCTGGCCGACGAACAGCTCCAGCGGCCGGGCATACACCTTGGCCGGGATGGTCCAGCGCTTGCCGGAGAATTTCTCCTGGACCACGGCGTCGAGGTAAATGGCATAGCCCGCCACCAGCACAAGGCCGACCAGGCTGAGCTTCAAGGCCCAGCCCAGCCAGGCACGCGAGCGGCCAGACGGGCGTTTTTTAGCGGTACGGGGGGATCGAGATCGAGTCATGGCGGCGGATTATACGCACTTTATCAATCGTCGACAGGCGCCCTCCGGCGGTTTGCACCAGCCCCGCTTGCGGCCATAATGGCCGATTCGAATCTCCCGACTCAGAAGGATCGCCCGTGAGCCAAGCCTTGATCACAGCCCTGCAGAATCCCGCCCTGTTCCCTCACCCGGTGAAGGCATTTCAGGTTATCGAGACGCATATCTCCTGGGTGCTGCTCACCGGTGACTATGCCTACAAGATCAAGAAGCCGATGAACTTCGGCTTTCTCGATTTCACCGAACTGTCCCAGCGGGCACACTTCTGCGCTGAGGAGCTGCGCCTGAACCAGCGCCTGACCGAAGGCCTGTACCTGGAAGTGCTGCCGATCACCGGCAGCGCCGAAGCGCCGCAACTGGGTGGCGCAGGCGAGCCAATCGAATACGCGCTGAAAATGCGCCAGTTCCCCCAGAGCCAGATGCTCAGCACCCTGCAGGCCAACAGCGAACTGACCGCTGCGCACATCGACCAGATGGCCGAGCAGATCGCCCGCTTCCACCTGGCGGCGCCAAAAGTTGCCGTGGACCATCCGCTGGGCACGCCAGACAGCGTCATGGCCCCGGTCGAGCAGAACTTCGAGCAGATTCGCCCGTTCCTTTCCGACAAGGCTGACCTGCAGCAGCTGGATGCCCTGCAAGCCTGGGCCCAGGACAGCTTCAAGCGCCTGCATGGCCTGCTTGAGCAGCGCAAGGCAGAAGGCTTCATTCGCGAATGCCACGGTGATATCCACCTGGGCAACGCCACCCTGATCGACGGCAAGGTGGTGATTTTCGACTGCATCGAGTTCAACGAGCCGTTCCGCCTGACCGACGTTTATGCCGATGCCGCGTTCCTGGCCATGGACCTCGAAGACCGCGGCCTGAAGTCGCTGTCGCGCCGCTTCATCAGCCAGTACCTGGAACTGACCGGTGACTACGCCGGCCTGGAACTGCTGAACTTCTACAAGGCCTATCGCGCGCTGGTGCGGGCCAAGGTCGCGCTGTTCAGCATGCCGGCCAACGCCGATGCCGTGCAGCGCGCCACGACCCTGCGCACCTACCGCAACTATGCCAACCTGGCGGAAAGCTACAGCGCCATCCCTTCGCGCTTTCTGGCCATCACCCACGGTGTATCCGCGGTCGGCAAGAGCCACGTAGCCATGCGCCTGGTCGATGCCCTGGGCGCCATCCGCCTGCGTTCGGACGTCGAGCGCAAGCGCATGTTCGGTGAGCAAGCCAGCGCCAATGCCGGCCAGCTGCAAGCCGGCATCTACAGCGAAGACGCCAGCCAGGCCACCTACCAACGCCTGCATCAGCTGGCTGAAACCATCCTGCGCGCCGGCTTCCCGGTGGTGATCGACGCCACTTACCTCAAGCACGACCAGCGCCAGGCCGCCGCCAGCATTGCCAGCGAAACCGGTGTGCCGTTCCTGATCCTCGACTGCAACGCCCCGGATGCGGTGATCGCCAGCTGGCTGGCCCAGCGTCAGGCTGATCAGAACGATCCGTCGGACGCCACCCTGGACGTGGTCAAGGCCCAGCAGGCCAGCCGTGATCCGCTCAGTGCCGAAGAGTTGCTGCAAAGCAAACGCGTTGAAACCAACGAAAGCGGCAGCCTCGATCTGCTGGTCAAGCAGATCCGCCAGCGCCTGCCCGGGCTCTGATGCTACCCAGGACGTGAAGCAGTCGACAGTTCACGCCTGATTATGGGCGCCTCCACGATGATGGCACTATAGTGTCACCTTAAGTGCAAACAAGGAGGCGCCTCATGAATCAGCCACGGCAACTGGACAGCGCGCTGTATGCGTTGGTGCATGACGAACAGATCGCCAGCTTCAATCGCGAGAAACCCAAGGACGGCACCGTCGACTTTCGTGGCGGGGATTTCCGCGGGCTCGACCTGCGCGAGCTGGACACCACCGGTATCGACTTCAGCGATGCCTACTTCCGTGCCTCCGACCTGCGCGGCCTGGACCTGCGCCACAACGGCCTGGAAGGCGCCAGCCTTGCCCATGCGCAGATTTCCGGCACCTACTTCCCCAGCGAACTGAGCGCCGACGAGATCCTCATGTCGGTCAATTTCGGCACCCGCCTGCGCTACCGCACACGCTGACAGCAACGACCGAAACGCCCGCCGGCTGTGGCCTGGCGGGCGGCTTTCGGCTACCCGTCGGCGCGTGGATGGCAAAACGCCGCGTATTTCCCAAGTGCCGCTACACTGCTCATTGACCTGCCGCGATTCCCAATCAAGACCCGTTCAGCCGTCGCAAGGAGGCTTGATGAACGATGAACTCCAGCATCTGAAAAACCTTGGCAAGACTTCTGCGCAGTGGCTGCACGCGGTCGGCATCCACAGCGCTTCGGATCTACGCCGGCTGGGTGCGGTCAATGCCTACAAAGCCGTGCGCACCCGTGGTTTCCGGGCCTCGAAGGTGCTGCTCTACGCGATTGAAGGTGCCTTGCTCGATGTGCATTGGAATGACATTCCGGCCGAACGCAAGGAAGCCCTGAACCAGCAACTCGACGGCAAAACTGCCGCACAGAAAAATAATCGGGAATATTGAGTCACGGCGCTTGACTCCGTAATGAGAATCGTTATGATTATCACAACTGGTCGCGAGACTGGTTGGGTAACCTGAAAGCCCCTGGTTCGGACTCTCAGATTATCTCCTCATCAGGCTAATCAAGGTTATTGACCCGGCACTTTGCCGGGTCTTTTTTTGCCTGGGATTTCTATTCCTTGCCACGCCCCACGCGGTTCAATCAACGAGCGATGATCAGCGGGTGCCCGCGCTCGGGATGAGGCTGCACCAGCACATCAATGCCAAACACTGCCTTGAGCGATTCCGGGCGTAGCACCTGTTGCGGGGTATCCAACGCATGGGCGCGGCCCTGTTCGAGCAGCAGGATCCGGTCACAGTAGCGCGCTGCCAGATTCAAGTCATGAAGGATAACCATCACCGCCGCACCGCGATCGGCAAACGCGCGCACCGCCTGCAAGGTGGTGTGCTGGTGCAGCGGGTCGAGCATCGACGTCGGCTCATCGAGCAGCAGGATTCGCCCGTCCTCCCCTGGCCACAGCTGCGCCAGTACCCGCGCCAGGTGCACGCGCTGACGCTCGCCACCGGAGAGTGCCAGGTAGCTACGCCCGACCAGATGGCTGGCATCCGCCGCCTGCAAAGCCGCGTCGATGATCTGCTGGTCACGCTCAAGACCGCTGTTGTGCGGCAAACGGCCCATACCGACCACCTCCTCGACCTTGAAGGCAAAACCCAGGCTCGACACCTGCGGCAACACCGCCAGGCGTTGGGCACGCTGCTGGCCGGGCCAATCACCAAGGCCACGGTCATCCAGGGTCACCCGCCCCTGGCTGGCGTTCAGTTCGCCGCACATTACCCCGAGCAGACTGCTTTTGCCGGCGCCGTTGGGGCCCAATACGCCCAGCACCTGGCCGGGTTGCAGCGCCAGGCTGATATCGCTCAGGACCTGATTCGCCCCTCGGCGCAGGGATAGGTTCTCGACTTGCAGCATCAGGTACGCCCTCGCAACAGCAGGTAGAGGAAGAACGGCGCACCGATGAATGCGGTAACGATACCGATCGGCAACTCCGCAGGCGCCAGCGCCAAACGGGCGATCAGGTCGGCAAACAGCAGCAGCGAAGCGCCGGCCAACAGCGATGCCGGTAGCAGCACGCGGTGATCAGGCCCGGCCAGCAAGCGCACCAGATGCGGCACCACCAGGCCGATGAAGCCGATCAGCCCCGCCGCCGCGACTGCCGCGCCAACTCCCAATGCGGTACAGAACACCAGTTCGCGCTTGAGCTTCTCGACCTCAATGCCCAAATGCCGGGCTTCGGATTCGCCCAGCAACAAGGCATTCAAGGCCTGGGCCCGGCGCGGCAACCATAACGAGACCAGCACGGCGACCAGCACCAGCGGCCACAGCCGCTGATAACTGGCGCCGTTGAGGCTACCCAGGTTCCAGAACGTCAGGGTGCGCAAGGTGGCGTCATCGGCCAGGTAAGTGAACAGCCCCACCGCCGCACCCGCCAGGGCGGTCAAGGCGATACCGGCAAGGAGCATGGTCGCCACATTGGTCTGGCCATCGCGCCGGCCCAGGCGGTACACCAGCGCGGTCACCCCCAGGCCACCGAGAAACGCACACAGGGATAACAGATAGGGGGCAAATGCCTCGGGAATGCCACCCACCCATGAGCCGCCGACAATCGCCACCGCCGCACCGAGTGCGGCGCCAGCGGAAACACCGACCAGGCCAGGGTCTGCCAGTGGATTGCGAAACAGCCCCTGCATGGCCACCCCGGACAACGCCAGCACGGCGCCCACGGCCAGCCCCAGCAGCGTACGTGGCAAGCGAATCTGGCCGAGGATCAGCTCGGCCTGCTCCAGCCCTTCCCCGGCCACCGGCAGCCCGAGCAGCCGTGCCCCGGCGCGCAGGGTGTCGATCAGGGGCAGGCTGACCGGCCCCAGCGCCAGCGACAACCAGATCGCCAGCAGGCACAGCAGCGTCAGGACGACGAACAGCGTGCGCGGTTTGACCAGCCGGTTCATTGCGCAGTCGGGTAGAAGGCTTGGGAAAGGCTCTGCAAGGTAGCGGGCAGGCGCGGACCGAGACCACCGACTAGCAGGGTCGGGTCCAGCTCGATCAGGCGCTTGTTGCGTGCGGCGCGCGAAGCATTCAGGGCCGGGTTTTCCTTGAGCAGTGCCTGCAAGGCCTGGTCACCGCTGAGGCTGCGGTCGGCGAATACCAGCACATCGGGGTCGAGGGCCGCCAAGGCCTCCACGGAGAAGTTCTTGTAGCCCTCGTTATCCGCCAGGTTGCGCGCACCGGCCTGTTTGAGCAGCCAGTCGCCGGCGGTGCCTTTGCCGGCGATCATCGGTTTGGAGCCGGCATGGCCGACCAGCAGGATAACCCCTGGTGCGGCCTGGGTGGTTTGCAGTTGCTTGATCTTGCCCTGCAGGGCATCGAGTTGCTGGCGGTAGTCGGCGAACAATTGCCGGGCCTGTTGTTCGTGGCCGAGTAAACGTCCCAGTTGCTGCAGGTTGCTCTCGACGGCACCCAGGTCGGCCTTGCTGGAAAGCAGTTCGACCTTGACCCCGGCGCCACGGATTTGCGCGAGCACCGGCGGCGGGCCCATTTCTTCAGTGCCCACCAGTACATCCGGGCGCAGGCTCAGCACGCCTTCGGCGGACAGTTGGCGCTGATAACCGATGCTCGGCAACGCCTTGAGCGATTGCGGATGCTGGCTGGTGGTATCGACCCCGACCAGCTTCTGCTCGCCGCCCAGCGCCGTCACCCACTCGCTCAAGGCGCCACCTGCGCTGACCCAGCGCTGCGGCAAGGCGTCGGCCTGGGCCAGGGTGTTGAACACAAGACCGGCACACAGGGCGATCAGGCGGGCACGTGGGCGCATAACAGGCTTCCTTGAATGAGGAGGAGCGGCAATCCGGGTGGATAATGTCGGGGACGCGCGGTATAAAGCGTCCGATACGGCTGATGCAGGCAATTTGATAATTATTTGCATTTGCACGTCAAGCCGTCACTGTGACTTCGAGTAACCCTCACCATGCATTTTCTTTGTCGCTCCGAACACCTGGGCGAAGGCCAGAGCCGAGGCTTCAGTGTCGATGACCTGGGGATTTTCGCGGTTCGACGTGCGGGCACCGTCTACCTGTACCGCAATAACTGCCCCCACCGCGGTATCCCCCTGAACTGGGAGCCCGACGCCTTTCTCGACAGCAGCGCCAGCCTGATCGCCTGCGGGCGCCACGGCGCACTGTTTCTGATCGAATCCGGCGAATGCGTGGCAGGCCCCTGCGAGGGCGAGCAATTGACTGCCCTGGATTGTCGCGAAGACAGCCAGGGCATCTGGCTTATCGATTGAGCAACACCGGCAACGGCCGATCGATGTAAATCTGTTCGCCGTCAATGCGTGTGCCGTAGGCAAGCACTTCGACGCCATCGGCTACTGCCGTGCGTAAGGCATCGGCATAGGCACTGTCGATCTCGTCGGCCGGGCGTACGGCTTCGACACCGCTCAGGTTCACGCAATATAGCTGCACTGCGCGCACACCCTGGCGAGCCAGGGTTGCCAGCTCACGCAGATGCTTGGCACCGCGCTGGGTCACTGCATCTGGGAAGGCGGCTACCGTCGACTCATCAAAGCCCAAGGTCACACTCTTGACCTCGACGTAGGCCGGCCCGTCGGCAAACTCCAGGCGAAAATCCACCCGGCTGCTCTCTTCGCCGTAGGCCACTTCGCGCTTGAGCCCGGTGAACCCGGCCAGCTCGCTGATGACGCCGGCACGCAAGGCTTCTTCTACCAGGGCGTTGGCCCGCCCGGTGTTGACACAGGCCAGGCGCCCCTGTGGAGTTTCACTGATTTCCCAGGTGCCGGGCAGCTTGCGTTTAGGGTCGTTGGAGCGGCTGAACCAGACTTGGCCGCCCTCGACCATGCAATTGAACATCGAGCCGGTGTTGGGGCAATGGATAGTCATTTGCTCGCCGTTAGCCAGCTCGATGTCGGCCAGGAAGCGCTTGTAGCGACGCAGCAACCGTGCGGTTTCAAGTGTTGGAGAAAAACGCATCAGCCTTGCCAGCTCCGTAGTCCACGGGCAATCCGCTCAACCGCCTCCTGCAGGCGCGGCAAGCTCTGGGTGTAAGCAAAGCGCACATGGTGCCCGGCCTGGTGACGACCGAAGTCCAGGCCCGGGGTGAAGGCCACATGTTCGGTTTCGAGGAAGTGCCGGCAGAAGGCGAAAGCATCGCCACCAAAGGCGCTGATGTCGGCGTACAGGTAAAACGCGCCCTGAGGCTCGACAGCAATCTTGAAGCCCAGTTCACGCAGGGCGGGCAACAGGAAGTCACGGCGGCGAGCGAATTCTGCCCGACGCTCTTCGAGGATGGCCAGGGTCGCGGGCTGGAAACACGCCAGGGCGGCATGCTGCGCCATGCTCGGTGCGCTGATGTAGAGGTTCTGTGCCAGTTTTTCCAGGTCAGGCACTGCCGCCGGTGGCGCGACCAGCCAACCCAGGCGCCAACCGGTCATGCCGAAATACTTGGAAAAACTATTAAGGACGAAGGCTTCGTCGTCGACTTCCAGCACACTCGGTGCATCCATGCCGTAGGTCAGGCCGTGGTAGATCTCGTCCACGACCAGATGGCCGTTGCGCGCGCGGGTGGCGGCGGACAGGCCTGCCAGTTCATCGCGGTCAAGCACGGTACCAGTCGGGTTGGCCGGTGATGCCACCAGGGCGCCAACGGTGTCCTGGTCCCAGTAGCGCTCGACCAGGTCGGCGGTCAGTTGGTAATTGGCCTCGGGGCCGACCGGCACCAGTTGCGCAGCGCCTTCGACCAGGCGCAGGAAATGCCGGTTGCACGGGTAACCCGGATCGGCCAGCAGCCAGTGCTTGCCCGGGTCGACCAACAGGCTTGCGGCCAGCAGCAAGGCACCGGAGCCGCCCGGCGTGATGAGGATACGCTGCGGATCGATGCTCAGCCCGTAGCGCTGCCGGTAAAACCCGGCAATCGCTTCACGCAGCGCCGGCAGACCGCGGGCAGCGGTGTAACGGGTATGCCCTTGGGCCAGTGCGGCCTGGCCGGCCTCGATGATCGGCGCAGCGGTAGTGAAGTCCGGTTCGCCGATTTCCAGGTGGATCACGTCGCAGCCGCTCGCCTGCAGCTCGTTGGCGCGGGCCAGCAGGGCCATCACGTGGAAAGGTTCGATGGCGCGGCTGCGCGCACTGTAGGGCTGGGCCATTAGCCTTCTCTCAAAAGGGTCTAGAATAATGATTCTACCCATGCGCCGGGTCGAACGTGTGGCAAAAGCTGCGGTCCACTGCAAAGATCGTCAAGGCCTGGCGCAGTTGTCCTGGCCTTGACAACCGGGAGTAGCGTACCCCGATTCGATCTGGTAAGTTCGGCGGCTCGCAGTCGCAGGGCCGGCGGGCGCCGGAGATGGAGCAGCCTGCGCAATGGATTAGAAGAGTGAGAGGCGGTCTATTCATGTCCACCCAAGAAAAGCAACAAAGTCAGCCAGTTCTTGTTCATGGCGTCGAACCCTATAAAGAGACAAAGGGTGAGGAATACATGAGCAAAGCCATGCGCGACCACTTCACCAAGCTCCTCAATGGCTGGAAGAAAGAGCTGATGGTCAGCGTCGACCAGACCGTGGACCACATGAAGGATGAAGCGGCCAACTTCCCTGACCCGGCCGACCGTGCCAGCCAGGAAGAAGAATTCGCCCTGGAACTGCGCAACCGTGACCGTGAGCGCAAGCTGATCAAGAAAATCGACAAGACACTGCAACTGATCGTCGATGAAGAGTACGGCTGGTGCGAAAAGTGCGGCGTCGAAATCGGCCTGCGTCGCCTTGAGGCGCGCCCAACCGCCGACATGTGCTACGACTGCAAGACCTTGGCAGAAATCAAGGAAAAACAGGTCGGCAAAGCCTGACCTGACCAGAACGGGGCGCTCAAGGCGCCCCGTTTCATTTATGGCTATACGTATTCGTTTGCAGTTGCGTCCATGAGCATGAACAACCCTCGCTATATTGGGCGCTTCGCCCCTACGCCCAGTGGTTTCCTGCACTTCGGCTCGCTGGTCGCGGCCCTGGCCTCATGGCTGGACGCGCGTGCGGTTGGCGGTACCTGGCTGGTGCGCATGGAAGACATCGACCCGCCCCGCGAAGCCCCCGGTGCCCAGGCAGCGATCCTGCAAACCCTGGAAAGCTACGGCCTGGAATGGGACGGCGAGGTGGTCTATCAGAGCCAGCGCCACGATGCCTATGCAGAAGTGGTCGAGCGCCTGTTCCGCCAGGGCCTGGCCTATGCCTGCACCTGCTCGCGCAAACAGCTTGAAGGCTACAACGGCATCTACCCGGGCCTGTGCCGAAATGCCGGGCATGGCCGCGAAAATGCTGCCATCCGCGTGCGGGTGCCGGAGCTTGCCTATCAATTTGAAGATCGGGTTCAGGGGCGCTATGAACAGCACCTGGGCCGCGAGGTCGGCGACTTTGTCATCCAGCGTCGCGATGGCCTGTATGCCTATCAACTGGCGGTGGTGCTGGATGACGCCTGGCAAGGTGTAACCGATATCGTCCGCGGCGCCGACCTGCTGGACAACACCCCGCGCCAGCTGTACCTGCAGGAATTGCTCGGGTTGTCGCAACCGCGTTACCTGCATGTGCCATTGATCGTGCAGCCAGACGGGCACAAGCTGGGCAAGTCATATCGCTCGCCACCCCTGGCCGCTGACCAGGCCACGCCCCTGCTGCTGCGGGCCCTGCGCGCGCTGGGGCAAAAGACCGAAGCGGGCATGGAGCAAGGCACTCCGGCCGAAGTGCTGGCACATGCCGCATCGCACTGGAACCCAACGGCCCTGCCCCGGCGCCTGAGCGTGCCCGAGGCCGACCTGCACTGACCCTTGTAGGATTCGACTTGCCCCGCGATGAGGCCAGTCCGTGCTAGATCGCGGGGCAAGCCCGCTCCCACACATAGAAAGCCTAGTAAATTCAATTCTTTGGCAAAAACGCACAAGCCCGTTACCATCGCCGCAGCCATTTGCGCCAATAATAAGTCCAAGCCGCAGCGCCCTAACCTTTGAGGCCAGCATGTATATCTATCGTTTGGTCCTGCTTCTGGTCGTGGGGATCTATCTGTTCTCCCCGGCCATCATGGACTGGTGGATCGAGCCAACCGGTGCCTGGTATCGCCCTTACCTGCTCTGGCTGATCCTGATCGTCGTGACCTTTATCCTGCAGAGCCAACGTGATGCCGATGAGCTTTAGCCTGACCCAGATGATCCTGATCAGCGCCGCCTACCTGCTGGTGCTGTTCGGCGTGGCCTGGGTCAGCGAACGCGGGATGATCCCGCGCTCGATCATCCGCCACCCGCTGACCTACACCCTGTCGCTGGGCGTCTATGCCAGTGCCTGGGCCTTTTATGGCTCGGTGGGCCTGGCCTACCAGTACGGCTACGGCTTTCTCGCCTGTTACCTGGGGGTGTCCGGGGCCTTCTTGCTGGCGCCGGTACTGCTCTACCCGATCCTGAAGATCACCCGCACCTATCAATTGTCGTCGCTGGCCGACCTGATCGCCTTTCGCTTTCGCAGCACCTGGGCCGGGGCGCTGACCACGATATTCATGTTGATCGGCGTTCTGCCGCTGCTGGCGCTGCAGATCCAGGCGGTGGCCGATTCGATCAGCATTCTGACCGGCGAACCGGTCAAGGCACGGGTCGCCTTTGCCTTTTGTGCGCTGATCACCCTGTTCACCATCTTCTTCGGCTCGCGGCACATCGCCACCCGGGAGAAACATGAAGGCCTGGTGTTCGCCATTGCCTTCGAATCGGTCATCAAGCTGCTGGCCCTGGGTGGTATCGGCCTGTATGCGCTGTACGGCGTGTTTGGCGGCCCGCATGAGCTGGAAGTCTGGCTGCTGCAGAACCAGACCGCCCTCGCCGCCTTGCACACACCGTTGCAGGAAGGCCCGTGGCGCACGCTGCTACTGGTGTTCTTCGCCTCGGCCATCGTCATGCCGCACATGTATCACATGGCCTTTACCGAGAACCTCAACCCGCGCTCGCTGGTCAGCGCCAGCTGGGGCCTGCCGCTGTTCCTGCTGCTGATGAGCCTGGCCGTGCCGCTGATTCTCTGGGCCGGCCTGAAAATGGGCGCCAGCACCAGCCCGGAATACTTCACCCTGGGCCTGGGCATCGCGGCCAACAACCAGGCGCTGGCGCTATTGGCCTATATTGGCGGGTTATCGGCCTCCAGCGGGCTGATCATCGTCACCACCCTGGCGCTCTCGGGCATGGCCCTGAACCACCTGGTGCTGCCGCTGTACCAGCCACCGGCCGAGGGCAATATCTACCGCTGGCTGAAGTGGACCCGGCGGGCGCTGATCGTCGCCATCATCGCCGCCGGCTTCGGTTTCTACCTGACCCTGGGCAGCCAGCAGGACCTGGCCAACCTCGGTATCGTCGCCTTCGTTGCTACTTTGCAGTTCCTGCCTGGCGTGCTCTCGGTGCTGTACTGGCCGACCGCCAACCGCCGCGGCTTCATTGCCGGCCTGCTGGCGGGGATTCTGGTGTGGATGGTGACCATGCTGTTGCCGCTGGTGGGCAACCTGCAAGGCTTCTACATCCCGCTGCTGAACATGATCTATGTGCTCGACGACACTAGCTGGCACATGGCCGCGATCGCCTCGCTGGCAGCCAACGTGCTGCTGTTCACTCTGATCTCGCTGTTCACCAACGCCAGCAGTGAAGAAGTCAGCGCCGCCGAGGCTTGTGCGGTGGATAACGTGCGTCGCCCGCAGCGCCGCGAGCTGCACGCCGCCTCGCCCCAGGAGTTCGCCACGCAGTTGGCCAAGCCGCTGGGTGCCAAGGCTGCGCAGAAGGAAGTGGAACAGGCCCTGCGCGACCTCTACCTGCCGTTCGACGAGCGCCGCCCGTATGCCCTGCGCCGCCTGCGCGACCGCATCGAAGCCAACCTGTCCGGGCTGATGGGCCCGAGCGTGGCCCAGGACATGGTCGAGACCTTCCTGCCCTACAAGTCCGGTAACGAAAACTACGTTACCGAAGACATCCACTTCATCGAAAGCCGCCTGGAAGACTACCACTCGCGCCTGACCGGCCTTGCCGCCGAGCTCGACGCCCTGCGCCGCTACCACCGCCAGACCCTGCAAGAATTGCCGATGGGCGTCTGCTCGCTGGCCAAGGACCAGGAAATCCTGATGTGGAACAAGGCCATGGAGGAGCTCACCGGCATCCCCGCCAAGCGCGTGGTCGGCTCGCGCCTGACCACCATTGCCGACCCCTGGCGCGGCCTGCTGCTGGGCTTCATCAACGTGCCCGATGAACACCTGCATAAACAACGCCTGGGTCTGGATGGCCAGACCCGCTGGCTGAACCTGCACAAGGCAGCCATCGACGAGCCGCTGGCACCGGGTAACAGTGGCCTGGTGCTGCTGGTCGAAGACCTCACCGAAACCCAGGCCCTGGAAGACAAACTGGTGCACTCCGAGCGCCTGGCCAGCATCGGCCGCCTGGCCGCCGGGGTCGCCCACGAGATCGGCAACCCGGTTACCGGTATCGCCTGCCTTGCGCAGAACCTGCGCGAAGAGCGTGAAGAGGACGGCGAGATCACCGAACTGAGCAGCCAGATTCTGGAACAGACCAAGCGCATCTCGCGCATCGTCCAGTCGCTGATGAGCTTTGCCCATGCCGGCAGCCACCAGCACAGCGACGAGCCGGTGTGCCTGGCTGAAGTAGCCCAGGATGCCATCGGTCTGCTGGCCTTGAACCGGCGCAATTTCGAAGTACAGTTCTTCAACCTGTGCGACCCGGAGCACTGGGTCGAAGGCGATCCGCAACGCCTGGCCCAGGTGCTGATCAACCTGCTGTCCAACGCCCGTGACGCCTCCCCGCCCGGCAGCGCCGTACGGGTCAAGAGCGAAGCCAGCGAGCATACCGTCGACCTGATCGTCGAGGATGAAGGCAGCGGTATCCCGAAAAACATCATGGATCGTCTGTTCGAACCCTTCTTCACCACCAAGGACCCGGGCGAAGGCACCGGACTGGGGCTTGCTCTGGTCTATTCCATCGTGGAAGAGCATTATGGACAAATCACCATCGACAGCCCGGCCGATAGCCAGAGCCAACGCGGCACCCGGATCCGAGTGACCCTGCCGCGTCATGTCGTAGCGACGTCCGCTGTGAACTGAGACCGTCGAGAGAATTGAATAAATGCCGCATATTCTGATCGTCGAAGACGAAACCATTATCCGCTCGGCGTTACGCCGATTGCTTGAGCGTAACCAGTACCAGGTCAGCGAGGCCGGCTCGGTGCAGGAAGCCCAGGAGCGCTTCAGCATTGCGACCTTCGACCTGATTGTCAGCGACCTGCGCCTGCCGGGCGCACCGGGCACCGAACTGATCAAGCTCGGCCAGGGCACGCCGGTGCTGATCATGACCAGCTACGCCAGCCTGCGTTCTGCCGTCGACTCGATGAAAATGGGGGCGGTGGACTACATCGCCAAGCCGTTCGATCACGACGAAATGCTTCAGGCCGTGGCGCGTATCCTGCGTGACCGGCAGAACGCGCCGGCCGCTCCGGCTGAGCGCGGCAACGGCAAAGCAGTACCAGGCGACAAGGCCGCGGCTAGCACGGCGGCCAACGGCGAGATCGGCATCATCGGCTCCTGCCCACCGATGCAAGACCTGTACAGTAAGATCCGCAAGGTCGCGCCAACAGACTCCAATGTGCTGATCCAGGGTGAGTCGGGTACCGGTAAAGAACTGGTGGCCCGCGCGCTGCACAACCTCTCGCGGCGCGCCAAGGCACCGATGATCTCGGTGAACTGTGCGGCGATTCCCGAGACGCTGATCGAATCGGAACTGTTCGGCCATGAAAAAGGCGCCTTTACCGGTGCCAGCGCCGGTCGCGCCGGCCTGGTCGAAGCCGCCGATGGCGGTACGCTGTTCCTCGACGAGATCGGCGAACTGCCGCTCGAGGCCCAGGCCCGCCTGTTGCGCGTACTGCAGGAAGGCGAAATCCGCCGGGTCGGTTCGGTGCAATCGCAAAAGGTCGATGTGCGCCTGATCGCCGCGACCCACCGCGACCTTAAGAACCTGGCCAAGGTCGGCCAGTTCCGCGAAGACCTTTATTACCGCCTGCACGTCATCGCCCTGAAGTTGCCGGCCCTGCGCGAGCGTGGCGCCGACGTCAACGAGATCGCCAATGCCTTCCTCGCCCGCCAGAGTGCGCGGGTTGGGCGTAACGACCTGCGCTTCGGCCACGACGCAGAGCAGGCGATCCGGCATTACTCCTGGCCCGGTAACGTGCGCGAACTGGAGAACGCCGTGGAGCGTGCGGTAATTCTGTGCGAAAGCCCGGAAATTTCCGCCGACCTGCTGGGTATCGACATCGAGCTGAGCGACCTGGAAGACGACGAGCCGTTTGCCGGCCTGTCGGGCGCCAGCAGCGCCAACAACACCAGCCACGAGCCGACCGAAGACCTGTCGCTGGAAGACTACTTCCAGCATTTCGTCCTTGAGCACCAGGATCACATGACCGAGACCGAGCTTGCGCGCAAGCTCGGGGTCAGTCGCAAGTGCCTGTGGGAACGCCGTCAGCGCCTGGGCATCCCGCGGCGCAAGAGCGGTGCCACCAGCGAAGGCTGAGTCGTTTCAGCGCTCTACGACGGGGCGCGGCGGTAACACCGTCACCTTGCGACAAACTGTTACCGCAGCACGAAGTCGTAACAAAAACCGGGGCTTACGGTAACGAAGCCCCGGTTTTTTTTCGCCCTGCGAACCGCCCAAAACCGCTCCAACCCCTTGTTTTACTGGGCTTTGCAAAAGTTGGCACGGCACCTGCTATATGTTTGGTACAAGAACAATAACAAGCACTGCAAAAGACAATAAAAATAAGACGAATCGGCTCACGCACAATAAGAACAAGACGGCGGAGGCGCAGCTAACTGATTCTTTTGGAGAGGAGTTGTATTTGGGGCTTGCCCCACAACCAGGCAGAGAACAACAAAAACTGCACTCAAGCAGGGCCTGAACTGGTTGGATCGCATGATCATTGCAACCTCAGCGACCAAAGCAATCCGTTTGCTCTTGATCCCGGTTAGGGAGACCGCCCACAAGCTTTTTTTGTGGGCAGGGCACTCAACAAAAACAAGAAGCCCGGCAAAAAAACAATAAGAGCACGCAACTACTTCTTGGGGAGCTTCGGCTCCCCTTGTAGTTTCTGCCCGCTCCAGCCTGCCCACACGTCGTCCGACGTGACCGCCTACACCATCCTCCGAGTAAATGCTAGAATCCCCGCCCATCATGCGGCCATTCTTCGTTTTTGGCCGAACATTCCTTCAAACAGTGCATCCCATGCTGAAGAAGCTGTTCCAGTCATTCCGTCCTACCGTGCGTGGCCAGCACCATATCCGCACCACGCCCGAAGTGATCAATAGTGGTCAACATTCGCTGCAACGTGGCCAGTTCAGTCGCCACGCGGTGAACATTGTCGAGCGCCTGCAAAACGCTGGCTACCAGGCCTACCTGGTCGGTGGCTGCGTACGCGACCAACTCCTGGGCATTACCCCCAAGGATTTCGACGTCGCCACCAGCGCCACCCCTGAACAGGTCCGCGCCGAGTTTCGTAACGCCCGCATCATCGGTCGCCGCTTCAAACTGGTTCACATCCATTTCGGCCGTGAAATCATCGAAGTCGCCACCTTCCGCGCCAACCACCCGGAAAGCGAAGAAGAGAACAGCCACACCTCGTCGCGTAACGAGAGTGGGCGGATCCTGCGCGACAACGTCTACGGCACTCTGGAAGAGGACGCGCAGCGCCGCGACTTCACCATCAACGCCCTGTATTACGATCCGGTCAGCGAGCGCATCCTCGATTACGCCAACGGCGTACACGACATCCGCAACCGCCTGATCCGCCTGATCGGCGACCCGACCCAGCGCTACCAGGAAGACCCGGTACGCATGCTGCGCGCCGTGCGCTTCGCCGCCAAGCTCAACTTCGGCATCGAGAAGCACACCGTAGCGCCGATTCGCCAGCTGGCGCCGATGCTGCGCGAGATCCCGGCGGCGCGTCTGTTCGAAGAGTCGCTCAAGCTGTTCCTCTCCGGGCAGGCTGCCGACACCTTCGAAATGCTCGTTGACCTGGAGCTGTTCGACCCGCTGTTCCCGGCCAGTGCCGAGGCGCTCGAAGAGCACCCGACCTACACCCATACCCTGATCAGCCAGGCCTTGATCAACACCGACCTGCGCGTCAAACAGGGCAAACCGGTAACCCCGGCCTTCCTGTTCGCCGCCATGCTCTGGCCAGCCCTGCCGGGTCGCGCCCTGCGCCTGCAGAGCCGTGGCATGCCGCCGATCCCGGCGATGAACGAAGCCGCCCACGAGCTGATCGCCGAGCAATGCCAGCGCATTGCGATCCCCAAGCGCTTCACCATGCCGATCCGCGAGATCTGGGACATGCAGGAGCGCTTGCCACGGCGCAGCGGCAAGCGTGCCGACCTGTTGCTCGACAACCCGCGTTTCCGTGCCGGTTACGACTTCCTGCTGCTGCGTGAAAGCGCTGGCGAAGAAACCGATGGCCTGGGCCAGTGGTGGACCGACTACCAGGACTGCAACGACAGCGAGCGCCGCGACATGATCCGCGAACTGGGCAGCCGTGATGAAGGCACCGGTGCCGGCCCGCGCAAACGCAAGCGCAGCCCGAGCAAGCGCAAGCGCGCCGACAGCGCTGCAGGCGAGTAACACATGGTCCGCGCCTACATTGGCCTGGGCAGCAACCTGGCCGATCCCGAGCAGCAATTGCGCAGCGCCGTCGAGGCGCTGGGGCAACTGCGTGACAGCGCCCTGGCCGGGGTTTCGGCTTTCTACAGTAGCGAATCGCTGTCACCCGGCCAGCCACGCTACACCAACGCCGTAGCAGCACTGGATACCGCCCTGGCACCGATTGAGCTGCTCGATGCGCTGCAGGCCATCGAAGCCGACCAGGGCCGCGAGCGCAAGGAGCGCTGGGGCCCGCGCACCCTCGACTTGGACATCCTGCTGTACGGCGACCATGTCATCGATGTGCCACGCCTGAAAGTGCCGCATTACCACATGCAAGCGCGACCGTTCGTCCTCTACCCGTTGGCCGAACTGGTACCCGAAGACTTCTGCCTGGCCGATCAACGGCCCCTGTCCCAATTACTGGCAGATTGCCCGTTCGTCGGTCTGGAACGCCTGTAGCCGGGCGTTTCCCCAGCCGGTAACGCCCGTAACAGCGCATTAGTAACAATGCGGTAACAGGGTAATTGACTTCAGCCCCCTCGCTCACGACTATAGGCGTCCCGTGGCGCCCCGAGCGCCGCAAAAAGGCGTATATAGGCCTGGAACAGGTCGCAATTCAAACACCACGATCGATGATGTGCTGTTCCAGAAGATGAATACACGCGTTGTACGCAGTCGTTTTTCACAGCGCCTGAACGAGGATTCCTTTTCATGCCAGAAGTAACCCTGACCACCCTGCAGAGCCTCAAGGCCAAGGGTGAGAAAATAACCATGCTGACCTGCTACGACGCGACCTTTGCCCAGGCCGCCAGCCGTGCCGGCGTGGAAGTATTGCTGGTGGGTGACTCCCTGGGCATGGTCCTGCAGGGCCATGACAGCACCTTGCCGGTAACCAATGCCGAGATGGCCTACCACACCGCCTGCGTCAAACGCGGCAACGAAGGTGCGCTGATTCTCGCCGACCTGCCGTTCATGGCCTGCGCTACCACCGAGCAGGCGTTCGCCAACAGCGGCGCACTGATGCAGGCTGGCGCGCACATGGTCAAGGTCGAAGGCGCCGCCTGGCTGGCCGACACCATCCGCCTGCTGGCTGAGCGTGGCGTACCGGTGTGTGCGCACATGGGCCTGACTCCGCAGACCGTGAACATCCTCGGTGGCTACAAGGTCCAGGGCCGCCAGGAAAGCCAGGCCCGGCAGATGCGCGCCGACGCCATCGCCCTGGAACAGGCCGGTGCGGCCATGCTGCTGCTTGAATGCGTGCCGACCGAACTTGCCGCCGAAATCACCCAGGCGGTGAGCATTCCGGTCATCGGTATCGGCGCCGGTAGCGCCACCGACGGCCAGGTGCTGGTACTGCATGACATGCTCGGCCTGTCGCTGACCGGCCGGGTACCAAAGTTCGTGAAGAACTTCATGGCGGGCCAGAGCGACATTCAAGGTGCGCTCAAGGCATACGTAACCGCCGTCAAGGAAGTCAGCTTCCCCGGCAGCGAACACGGGTTCAGTGCATGAATACAGTCAAGACCGTCCGCGAACTGCGCGCTGCCGTGGCGCGGGCGCGCAGTGAGGGCAAACGCATCGGCTTCGTACCGACCATGGGCAACCTGCACAGCGGCCATGCCGCACTGGTGACCAAGGCCGCACAACGGGTCGATTTCGTCGTTGCCAGCATCTTCGTCAACCCGCTGCAGTTCGGCCCCAGCGAAGACCTCGACAAGTACCCGCGGACCCTCGCCGCCGACCAGGAGAAACTGCTCCAGGCTGGCTGCCACCTGCTGTTCGCCCCGACCGTCGAAGAGATGTACCCCGACGGCATGGCCGGACAGACCCGCGTCAGCGTCCCGCAGTTGTCCGACGGGCTTTGCGGTGCCAGCCGCCCGGGCCATTTCGAAGGCGTGGCGACGGTGGTCAGCAAACTGTTCAACATGGTCCAGCCAGACCTGGCGGTGTTTGGCCAGAAGGACTTCCAGCAACTGGCGGTGATCCGCGCGCTGGTGCGTGACCTGAACATGCCGATCCAGATCATCGGCGAGCCGACCGTGCGCGCCGAGGACGGCCTGGCGCTGTCCTCGCGCAACGGTTACCTGAACGACGAACAGCGCGCCACGGCACCGGCGTTGTACCGGCTGCTGAGCCAGATGGCTGCCGCCATCGAGCAGGGCGAACGCGACTATCCGGCGTTGATCGCCAACGGCCAGCAACAACTGAGCGCAGCCGGCTTTCGCCCGGACTATCTGGAAGTCCGCCAGGCCCTGAGCCTGCGCCCGGCAGTGCCCGAAGACCGTGATCTGGTGATCCTGGTAGCCGCCTTCCTCGGCGCTACCCGCCTGATCGACAACCTGCACCTGAACCTTGACGACAAGTAACCAGGTCGCCTGCTAACCTGACCACTCCCTGTAAAGCAGGCTGCATGCCTATAATTGGCATCAGCCTGCAAACAGGGCGCTGTTTCCAGTGTCCAAGGCAGTTCACGCAATAAGGAAACCTGCAGCGATGGCGTATTACCGCACCCCTCATGATGTTACCGCCCTGCCCGCTTGGCAGGCGCTCCAGCAACACCGCGAAGCCATGCAGGACTTCAGCATGCGCGATGCATTCACTGCCGAGCCAAAACGCTTCGAAGAATTCTCCCTGAGCACCTGCGGACTGTTCCTCGACTACTCGAAAAACCTGATCAACGCCCAGACCCGCGACCTGCTGGTGGGCCTGGCCAACGAAGTCGGCCTGCAAGAGGCAATCAAGGGTCTGTTCGCCGGCGAAATTCTCAATGCCTCCGAAGGCCGCCCGGCCCTGCATACCGCCCTGCGCCGTCCGGTGGGCGACAAACTGAGCGTCAACGGCGTCAACGTGATGCCTGAGGTGCACAAGGTCCTCAACCAGGTGACCGAACTGGTGGGCCGCATCCATGACGGCCTGTGGCGCGGCTACAGCGAAAAGCCGATCACCGACGTGGTCAACATCGGCATCGGCGGCTCGTTCCTGGGCCCGGAGCTGGTTTCCGAAGCCCTGCTGCCTTACGCCCAGCGTGGCGTGCGCTGCCATTACCTGGCGAACATCGACGGCAGCGAGTTCCACGAGCTGTCGGCCAAACTGCGCGCCGAAACCACACTGTTCATCGTCTCGTCCAAGTCGTTCAACACCCTTGAAACCCTGAAGAACGCCCAGGCTGCCCGCGCCTGGTATCTGGCCCAGGGTGGTTCGGAAGCCGAGCTGTACAAGCACTTCATCGCCGTATCCAGCAACAAGGCTGCCGCCGTGGCCTTCGGCATTCGTGAAGAAAATATCTTCCCGATGTGGGACTGGGTCGGTGGGCGTTACTCGCTGTGGTCGGCCATCGGTCTGCCGATTGCCCTGGCCATCGGTACCGCCAACTTCAAGGAACTGCTGTCCGGTGCCTACACCATGGACCAGCACTTCCAGAACGCACCGTTCGAACAGAACATGCCGGTACTGCTGGCCTTGCTCGGTGTGTGGTACGGCAACTTTTGGGGCGCGCAAAGCCATGCCATCCTGCCGTACGATCACTACTTGCGTAACATCACCAAGCACCTGCAACAGCTGGACATGGAATCCAACGGCAAGAGCGTCCGCCAGGACGGCACGCCGGTCAACCACGACACCGGCCCGGTTATCTGGGGCGGCGTGGGTTGCAACGGCCAGCATGCCTACCACCAGTTGCTGCACCAGGGCACCCAGTTGATTCCGGCCGATTTCATCGTCCCGGTAGTCAGCTTCAACCCGGTCGCCGACCACCACCAGTGGCTGTACGCCAACTGCCTGTCGCAGAGCCAGGCGCTGATGCTGGGCAAGACCCGCAGCGAAGCCGAAGCCGAACTGCGTGACAAAGGCATGGCCGAAGCCGATATCCAGAAGCTGGCCCCGCACAAGGTGATTCCGGGCAACCGTCCGAGCAACACCCTGGTGGTCGAGCGCATCAGCCCGCGGCGTCTTGGCGCGCTGGTGGCTATGTACGAGCACAAGGTGTTCGTGCAGAGCGTCATCTGGGGCATCAACGCCTTCGACCAATGGGGCGTGGAACTGGGTAAGGAACTCGGCAAGGGCGTGTACCAGCGCCTGACCGGCGGTATCGAAGAGCCTGCCGAAGACGCCTCGACCCAGGGCCTGATCAATTTCTTCCGCAGCCGTCACCGCGGTTGATCGCCCGCGCTGCCCCTGGCCGAACGAACACGGCCAGGGGTAGCGGCTACACTGTCCTGACAAAAACAATCCGTCAGAACAGGACCCCGCCATGTTCGATATCAGCGACTTTCCCCAAGCCGATGCCGTCAGCAAAGCGGCGCAACTGAGCCAGGCCGATTACCAGCGCCTGTACCGCCAGTCCATCAATGACCCGGATACGTTCTGGACCGAACAGGCCAAGGCCCTGGATTGGATCAAGCCCTGGAGCCAAATCCAGCAGAGCGACATGAAGACCGGCCAGGCCGCCTGGTTCAAGGGCGCGCAACTCAACGTCAGCTACAACTGCATCGATCGCCACCTGGCCACCCGCAGTGAACAACCGGCGATCATTCGCGAAGGCGACAACCCCGCCGATTCCAGCGTCATCACCTACCGCGAACTCCACCAGCAGGTCTGCCGCCTGGCCAATGTGCTCAAGCAACGCGGAGTGAAAAAAGGCGACCGGGTGTGCATCTACATGCCCATGGTGCCGGAAGCGGCCTACGCCATGCTCGCTTGCAGCCGCATCGGCGCCATTCACTCGGTGGTGTTCGGCGGTTTCTCGCCCGATGCGCTGCGCGACCGGATTCTCGACGCTGATTGCCGCACACTGATAACCGCCGATGAAGGCGTGCGCGGCGGCAAGAGCGTGGCGCTGAAGAACAACGTCGACAAGGCCCTGCTCGGTTGCCCGGATGTCAGTACGGTGGTGGTGGTCAAACGCACCGGCGGCAAGATCAACTGGCATGAAGGCCGCGATATTTACTACCACGAAGCGCTCAAGACAGTCAGCGACCAATGCCCTCCCGAGCCGATGGGCGCCGAAGACCCGCTGTTCATCCTCTACACCTCCGGCAGCACCGGCAAACCCAAGGGCGTACTGCACACCACCGCCGGCTACCTGCTGCAGGCGGCGCTGACCTTCAAGACCGTGTTCGATTACCGTGAGGGCGAGGTGTTCTGGTGCACCGCCGATGTCGGCTGGGTTACCGGTCACAGCTATATCGTCTACGGGCCGCTGGCCAACGGCGCGATCACCCTGATGTTCGAAGGTGTACCCAACTACCCCGATGCCTCGCGCTTCTGGCAGGTGGTCGACAAGCACCAGGTGAACATCTTCTACACCGCGCCCACCGCCCTGCGTGCGCTGATGCGCGAAGGCCAGGGTCCGCTGGCGGGCACCTCGCGCAAAAGCCTGCGCCTGCTCGGTAGCGTCGGTGAGCCAATCAACCCGGAAGCCTGGGAATGGTACTTCGAGGCCGTGGGCGAAAAACGCTGCCCTATCGTCGACACCTGGTGGCAGACCGAAACCGGCGGCATCATGATCAGCCCACTGGTGGGCACCCGGCGGGTCAAACCCGGCTGCGCCACCCAGCCGATGTTCGGCGTGCAACCGGTGTTACTGGATGACAAAGGCAAGCTGATCGAAGGCCCCGGCAGCGGCATGTTGGCGATCAAGGCCAGCTGGCCCGGGCAGATCCGCGGTGTGTACGGCGATCCGCAGCGGATGATCGATACCTACTTCAAGCCGCTGCCAGGTTATTACTTCACTGGCGACGGTGCGCGCCGCGACGAAGATGGCGACCTGTGGATAACCGGGCGCATCGACGATGTGATCAACGTCTCCGGGCACCGCATCGGCACCGCTGAGGTGGAAAGCGCCCTGGTACTGCACGACAGCATCGCCGAAGCCGCCGTTGTCGGGTACCCTCACGATCTCAAGGGGCAAGGCATCTATGCCTTTGTCACGCCCATGAACGGCGTGACCCCGGATGACGCGCTCAAGCAGCAACTGCTGGCCCTGGTCAGCAAGGAAATCGGCAGCTTCGCCAAACCCGAACTGATCCAGTGGGCGCCGGCACTGCCCAAGACCCGCTCCGGCAAGATCATGCGGCGTATCTTGCGCAAGATCGCCTGCAACGAGCTCGACAGCCTGGGCGATACCTCGACCCTGGCCGACCCGAGCGTGGTCCAGGGCTTGATCGACAAACGCCTGAACACTTAAGCGGCAGCGCTGATTGGCTGCCTTGCAGACAAGGTAACCATGGAAGCGATTCGCCGCCGTATCGAAACCCAGGTGATGAGCCTGACCGGCTTGTCCCTGGGGCAACTTGACCTGGAAAACCCCAAGGGCGACCCCGGGCTGTTCGGCCCGGGCAGTATCAGCTGGCGCGTGCACGGTGACTTTCCGAGCATGCTGATCGGCGGCATCAGCGCCCTGCTCCTGCAATTGCTGCATCCGCTGGCCCTGGCCGGCGTATGGGATCATTCCAACTTTCGCCAGGACCTGCTCGGCCGCCTGCGCCGCACCAGCCAGTTCATCTCCGGCACCACCTTCGGTTCGACCCGGGATGCCAACTGGCTGATCGAGAAAGTGCGCACCATTCACCTGCAGGTGGTCGGTAGCGCCGCCGATGGCCGACCGTATGCCGCCAGCGATCCAGACCTGCTGACCTGGGTGCATGTGGCCGAGGTCAGTAGCTTCCTGGCAGCACACATGCGCTATCGCAACCCGCATATGGCAATTGCCGATCAGGATGCCTACTACGCCGAGATCGCCCTGATCGCCGAGCGCCTGGGCGCACGCAACGTACCGCGCTCGCGTCAGCAGATTGATGACTACCTGCACGCCATGCGCCCGCAACTGCTGTGCGACGCGCGCAGCCATGAAGTGGTGCAGGTGCTGCTCGACGCGCCGGCGCCCAGCCGTCTGGCCCAACCAGTCGGTGCCCTGATGCTGCGGGCCGGGATCGACCTGCTGCCCGAATGGGCCAGCACCCTGCTCGAGCTGAGCCAGAACCCGCTGCAACGCCGGTTGATCCGCCTGGGCATCAACAGCACCGCGCCGGTGTTGCGCTGGGCCATGCGCGATGGCTCGGCCCATCGGGCACGGCGGCGCATGGGTATCGCCTGAGCCGCGCGCCAATAGCCCTCGCCCGGGCATCTATGCCACCATGCGGGTCTATCCAGGCCCCCGGGCCTGAACCGTTCTGACGCCAAATCCAATAAGAGTGAGGACCCGCGCCATGCAAGATGTCGTAATCGTTGCCGCCACCCGTACCGCTGTCGGGAGCTACCAGGGGGCGCTGGCCAACATTCCCGCCGTCGACCTCGGCGCTGCGGTGATCCGCCAGCTGCTGACCCAGACCGGCATCGATGCCGAACTGGTCGACGAAGTCATCCTCGGCCAGGTGCTGACCGCCGGTGCCGGGCAGAACCCGGCGCGCCAGGCCGCGATCAAGGCCGGCCTGCCACATGCGGTACCGGCCATGACCCTGAACAAAGTCTGCGGCTCGGGCCTCAAGGCCCTGCACCTGGCAACCCAGGCGATTCGCTGCGGCGATGCCGAGGTGATCATCGCCGGCGGCCAGGAGAACATGAGCCTGGCCAACTATGTCATGCCGGGGGCCCGTACCGGCCTGCGCATGGGCCACAGCACTTTGATCGACAGCATGATCAGCGATGGCCTGTGGGATGCGTTCAACGACTATCACATGGGCATCACCGCCGAGAACCTGGTGGAAAAGTACGGCATCAGCCGTGAAGAGCAGGACGCCTTCGCCGCCGCTTCGCAGCAAAAAGCTACAGCGGCCATCGAAGCTCGGCGCTTCGTCGACGAAATCACCCCGATCCTGATTCCGCAGCGCAAAGGTGAGCCAGTTGCTTTCGCGACCGACGAGCAACCACGCGCAGGCACCACCGCCGAGTCGCTGGGCAAGCTCAAGCCAGCGTTCAAGAAAGACGGCACGGTAACAGCCGGTAACGCCTCGTCGCTCAACGACGGTGCGGCAGCGGTCCTGCTGATGAGCGCGGCCAAGGCGCAGCAACTGGGCCTGCCGATCCTCGCGCGTATCAAGGCTTACGCCAACGCCGGGGTTGATCCGGCAATCATGGGCATCGGCCCGGTCAGCGCCACCCGCCGCTGCCTGGACAAAGCCGGCTGGCAGCTGAGCGACCTGGACCTGATCGAAGCCAACGAAGCCTTCGCCGCCCAGGCCCTGTCGGTGGGCAAGGAGCTGGGCTGGGACGCCAGCAAGGTCAACGTCAACGGCGGCGCCATCGCCCTGGGCCACCCGATCGGCGCCTCGGGTTGCCGGGTTCTGGTGACCTTGCTGCACGAAATGATCAAGCGCGATGTCAGCAAGGGCCTGGCGACTCTGTGCATCGGCGGCGGTCAGGGCGTGGCCCTGGCGATCGAGCGCTGATCACCGCGGGAGGGGCTGCAACGGCCCCTCCCCTGGCTTGAACTGATAAACTGCACGTCCGCAAACCAAGGCCACGTGCATGTCCCTCTTGAATCAGGCGCTGCGCGCCGCCCTCGACGCCCGCCAGGGCCTTCTCGCCGAACTGCATGCCCAAGGCACCGATTGCTATCGCCTGTTCCATGGCAGCCAGGAGGGCGCCAGCGGCCTGACCATCGACCGCTACGGCCCGCAACTGCTGGTGCAGAGTTTCCACCACAGCCTCGAAACCAGCGCCTTGCTCGAACTGCACGCGGCAGTACAGGCGCATCTGGGCCTTGAGTTGCTGCTGGTCTATAACGACCGCTCCCAGGGCAACAGTCGCATCGATCGGCGCGATCCGCTGCACCAGGCCAGTGAGGCCGCGCTGGCCGACCTTGTCGGTCACGAATGGGGCCTGAACTACCGGGTGCGTGGCCGCCATGCCGGGCAGGATCCACTGCTGTTCCTCGACCTGCGCAATGCCCGTGGCTGGGTCAAGCAGCACAGTGCGGGCAAAAGCGTGCTCAACCTGTTCGCCTATACCTGCGGCGTTGGCCTCAGTGCCGCGGCAGGTGGTGCCCGTGAGGTGTGCAACCTGGACTTTGCCGAAGGTAACCTGGCCGTCGGCAAAGAGAACGGCGCGCTGAACCCGCAACTGCTGCCAATGAGCTTTATCCAGTCCGATTACTTCCCGGCGATCCGTCAGTTCGCCGGCCTGCCGGTCAGCCAGCGTCGCGGGCACAAGCTGCCGGCGTATCCGCGCCTGGAGCAGCGCCAGTTCGACCTGGTGTTCCTCGACCCGCCAGCCTGGGCCAAGAGCGCCTTCGGCACCGTCGACCTGCTGCGCGACTACCAGAGCCTGCTCAAGCCGGCCCTGTTGAGCACCGCCGACGATGGCGTGCTGATCTGCTGTAACAACCTGGCCAAGGTCAATGTCGACGACTGGCGCGAGCAGGTGTTGCGCTGTGCTGACAAAGCCGGGCGGCCGGTACGCGACTGGCAGGTACTCAAACCCGCCGGCGACTTTCCGTCGCAGGATGGTCAGCCCCCGCTGAAGACCTTGATTCTTCAGCTGTGAAACAAATTTCCGTTAATTTTGGGGGTATCTTCGGAACCGTTTTTACGTGCCATACTCCAACCACTCCCGTTCGAGACAGACGACGCCACACATGCCCAAAGGATTGAAACGCGCCCTCGGCGCTATGCTGGCCGCAGTGGCCTTGTACAGCCTGCTAGGCTTTCTGATTCTCCCAGGGGTTGCCCTGCGTATCGCCAACCAGCAATTGGCCAATTACGCCACGGTACCGGCGCACCTGCAGCGGATCGAGCTCAACCCGTTCAGCCTCGAACTGACCCTCTGGGGCCTGCAGATCGGCGAGCCGGGCAAGGAGCAGGTCGGCTTCGAACGCCTGTACGCCAACCTGCAGCTCGACAGTCTGTGGACCGGTGCCCTGCACCTGGCCGGGGTCGAGCTGGACAAGGCGCGTACCGAGCTGCTGTTCGCCAAGGATGGCAGCCTCAACCTGACCCAGCTGTTCAAGCTGCCACCGAGCGAGCCCAAGCCTGAAGAGCCTGCCAGCGACCCGTTCCCGCTGCGCATCGGCAGCATCAAGCTCAGCGAAGGCTACCTGCACTTCCAGGACCTGCGCCCGAGCGAGCCGATCGAGTTCCTCTACGACTCGATGAATCTGGAACTGAAGAACCTCAGCACCCTGCCCGACGACAGCGCCGACATGACCCTGGTCGCAGTAGGCCCCGGTGGCGGTCGCATCGACTGGAGCGGTACCTTCAGCGTGGTGCCGCTCGCCTCCGAAGGCACCTTGAAAGTCACCGATGGCAAGATGAAGGCCTTCTGGCCCTATGTCCGCGACGCAGTGCCGCTGGTGCTGGAAGACGGCGTGGTCAGCCTCGATACCCACTACAAGCTGAACCTGTCCAAGGAAACCGAGCTGCTGCTGGACAACACCTCGGTGAGCATCGCGCCCTTTGCCATCAAGGCTCCCGATGGCCGTCCGCTGGCACGCCTGACGCGCCTGGATGTCAGCGAGACCTCGATCGACCTGGCCAAGCAGCTGGTGACCGTCGGCAAGATTCGCAGTGAAAAACTCGAAACCTGGGCGGCGCTAGAGTCCGACGGCCAGCTCGACTGGCAAAAGCTGTTCGCCAGCCAGCCGGCCAAAGCCACCGCCAAAGAGAAAGCCGAACCTGCCGCCGCCGAGCCGGATGCCAAGGAACAAGCCGCAGCCGACGCCCCGAGCAAGCCATGGCAGGTGCTGCTCAAGGACGTGCAACTGCGCAATTACCAGGTGCACCTGGCCGACCGCTCGCAGAAACAGCCCGTAGCCCTGGACGTCGGCCCGCTGAACCTCGACCTGCAGAATTTCGACAGCCTCAACCAGTCGCCCTTCACCCTCAAGCTCGATACCGGCCTGGGCAAGCAAGGCAAGCTGCAGGCCGCCGGTGAAGTGAAGCTGGCGCCGGTTAGCGCCAAGCTCAAGGTCAACACCCAGGACATCGACCTGCGTGTCGCCCAGGCCTACATCAGCCCGTACATCCGCCTGGAGCTGCGCAGCGGCATGCTCGGCAGCGACCTCAACGTCGACCTCAAGAGCACCGAGCCGCTGGCCTTCAGCATTGACGGCAAGGCCCAGGTCAACCAGTTGCACACCCTGGATACCATCAAGGACCGCGACTTCGTCAAATGGCAGCAGCTGAACCTCGACGGCTTGTCGTACCGCCATGGCGACGCCCTGAGCATCGGCAAGGTGACCCTGAAGCAGCCTTACGCGCGCTTCATGATCAACGAAGACCGTACCACCAACGTCGATGACCTGCTGATTGCGCAACCAGCCACCGCGCAATCCAAAGCGCCGGCCAAAGCCAAGGCGCCGGCCGAGAAGCCACTGGGGATCCGTATCGGTGAAATCGACATCAACGACGGCTCGGCCAACTTTGCCGACTTCAGCCTGACCCCGAACTTTGCCACCGCGATCCAGCAGCTCAACGGCCAGATCGGCACCATCGACAACCGTCAGCCGAAACCTGCCAAGGTCGATATCAAAGGCAAGGTCGATCGCTACGCACCGGTGACCATCAAAGGCTCGCTGAACCCCTTCGACCCGATGGCCGCCCTGGACATCGCCACCAGTTTCAAACGCGTCGAGCTGACTACCCTGACGCCGTACTCGGGCAAGTTTGCCGGTTTCCGCATCCGCAAGGGCCGGCTGAACATCGATCTGCATTACGTGATCACTCAGGGCAAGCTCAAGGCCGAGAACAAAGTGGTGGTCGAACAACTGCAGCTAGGTGAGAAGGTCGACAGCCCGGATGCCGTAGACCTGCCGATTCGCCTGGCCGTCGCCCTGCTCAAGGACACTGACGGCAAGATTTCCATCGAGCTGCCGGTGACCGGCGACCTCAACGACCCGCAGTTCAGCGTCATGCCGATTGTCTGGCAGACCCTGCGCAACCTGGTGCTGCGTGCGGCCCAGGCGCCCTTCAAGTTCATTGGTGGGTTGGTCACCGGCGGCGACTCTCAGGACCTGGGCAACGTGGCCTTTGCCGCCGGCTCCAGTGACCTGGGAGCTGATGCGCAAAGCGCCCTGGACAAGCTGGCTACGGCGCTCAAGGAACGCCCTGCCCTGCGCCTGGAGATCGAAGGCACCAGCGCCCAGAGCAGCGACGGACCGTTGATTGCCCAGCAGCGCCTGGAGCGTGAGTATCAGAGCACCTACTACAAAATCCTCCAGCGCCGCGGTGACAAGGTGCCAGCCCAGGCCTCCGACCTGAAGGTTCCTGATGGTGACAAGCCAGCGATGCTCGAAGGTATCTACCGTGCCCGCATGAAGAAGCAGCCACCGGCGGAATGGGAGCAACTGGACCGCGAGCAGCGCACGACCCAATTGCGCGATGCCGTGCTCAAGTCCTGGGGTGAAAGCGCCTTGCTGCTGCGCCAGTTGGGCCAGGCGCGGGCCAGCAGTATCAAGGACTACCTGGTCGACAAAGGCCAGTTGGCGGATGACCGTGTATATTTCGTCGATGCCAGTCTGGGCCAGGCTGAGGCCGATGGACGGGTGATCTCGCCGCTGCATCTGGACGCTGAGTGAAGTAGGCCTCTATCGCGGGGCAAGCCCGTTCCCACACCCCACCCAAAAAAAGAAGCCCCGGCAATCAGTGCCGGGGCTTTGAGTGACCAAGTCCTTTTGGTCTTTCGCATGAACCTGTAGAGGTCTGCGAGTCGGGAAAAACCTTACTCGGCTTTCAGGCCGTCAGCCGATACGGCTTTGACGCCTTTGATTTTCTTGGTGATGGCCACGGCCATGTCTTTCTGCGAATCGGTCACGGTAACTGTCGAAGACAGAGACACCACGCCTTTGTTGGTCTCGACTTTGATATCGGAACCCGGAATGCCTTTTTCCGTCATCAGGTCAGCTTTGACCTTGGTGGTGATCCAGGTGTCGGAGGTCGCTTCTTTTGCCTCGGTCATTTCACCGGCAGCAACGGTCAGCGGAGCCTGGGAAGGCTGTTGGGCGAAAGCCGCGTTAGCCAGGGTCAGGGTCAGGGCGGTGGCAGTAGCGGCAGCAATAGCGAACTTCTTCATACGAGACACTCCTGTTTTTCGAAAAGTCTGCGCCGTAAGTCCTGGCAGCAGGGGTATGAATACCATTGCAGGGCCTGTGCCAGCTTTTGCTATTAATTTTTACCTTATAAATCAATTGGTTATGAATTAAGACAAAAACAGAAATCGTGCATTTTGCAAGCAGTGGCAAAATCCTGCATGCAAGATGCAAGTCCGCAAGACAATTTCTCCAGGCATAAAAAAAGGACCCCAAGGGGTCCTTCTTCTTAAGCCGAGGTCTTAGACGCCCGATGCCTTGGCAGCGGCAACGTCCTTGATCGACAGCTTGATACGGCCGCGGTTGTCCACGTCCAGTACCAGTACTTCAACTTCCTGACCTTCTTTCAGAATGTCGGTCACTTTCTCGACGCGAGCATCGCTCAGCATGGAGATGTGAACCAGACCGTCCTTGCCAGGCAGGATGTTGACGAAGGCACCGAAGTCAACGATGCGCTCAACCTTACCGACGTAGATCTTGCCGATCTCGGCTTCGGCAGTGATGCTCAGAACGCGCTGACGAGCAGCTTCAGCGGCGTCTTTGGTCTCACCGAAGATTTTGATCGAACCGTCGTCTTCGATGTCGATCGAAGCCTTGGTTTCTTCGCAGATGGCACGGATGGTCGCGCCGCCTTTACCGATGACGTCACGAATCTTGTCGGTGTCGATCTTCATGGCGATCATGGTCGGAGCGTTTTCCGACAGTTCGCTACGGGACTGACCGATGATCTGGTTCATCTGACCGAGGATGTTCAGGCGCGCTTCCAGGGCCTGGCCCAGGGCGATTTCCATGATCTCTTCGGTGATGCC
Organism: Pseudomonas fluorescens; assembly: GCF_902497775.2. NCBI lineage: Bacteria > Pseudomonadati > Pseudomonadota > Gammaproteobacteria > Pseudomonadales > Pseudomonadaceae > Pseudomonas > Pseudomonas fluorescens. The sequence continues at coordinate 231,571 of NZ_OZ024668.1, read as the reverse complement.
GTTGATCTTGATGTCCATCTGCAGCGCGGTAACACCTTTGGCGGTACCGGCTACTTTGAAGTCCATGTCGCCCAGGTGGTCTTCGTCACCGAGGATGTCGGTCAGAATGGCAAACTTCTCGCCTTCCTTAACCAGACCCATGGCGATACCGGCAACCGGTGCCTTCATCGGGACACCAGCGTCCATCAGTGCCAGGGATGCACCACAGACCGAAGCCATGGAGCTGGAACCGTTGGATTCGGTGATTTCCGAAACGACGCGGATGGTGTACGGGAACACGTCAGCGGCAGGCAGCATGGCCTGGACCGAACGGCGAGCCAGACGGCCGTGACCGATTTCGCGACGGCCAGCACCGCCCATGCGACCACACTCGCCCACCGAGAACGGCGGGAAGTTGTAGTGCAGCATGAAGGGGTCTTTTTTCTCGCCTTCGAGGGTGTCCAGCAGCTGGGCGTCACGGGCAGTACCCAGGGTCGCAACGACCAGGGCCTGGGTTTCGCCACGGGTGAACAGTGCCGAACCGTGGGTCTTTGGCAGTACACCGACTTCGATGTTCAGCGGACGTACGGTCTTGGTGTCGCGGCCGTCGATACGTGGCTTGCCGTTGACGATGTTTTCGCGAACGGTGCGGTATTCGATTTCGCCGAAGATTTCTTTGACTTCGGAGGCCGAAGGTTGACCTTCCTCACCAGAGAACTTGGCGATCACTTGCTCGCGCAGTTCGCCCAGGCGAGCGTAACGGTCAGCCTTGACGGTGATGGTGTAGGCGTCGGAAACCGCAGCACCGAACTCGCCACGGATGGCGCTCAGCAGTGGAGTGTTCTCGGCCTTGGCAGTCCAGTCCCAGGTCGGCTTGGCAGCTTCGGCGGCCAGCTCTTTGACAGCCTGGATCACAGCCTGGAATTCGTCGTGGGCGAACAGTACGGCGCCCAGCATCTGGTCTTCGGTCAGCTCTTTGGCTTCCGATTCAACCATCAGTACGGCGTCGGAGGTACCGGCAACGACCATGTCCAGGCTCGAGGCAGCCAGTTGCTCGTAGGTCGGGTTCAGCAGGTAGCCAGTGCTTTCGTGGAAAGCAACGCGGGCAGCGCCGATCGGGCCTTCGAACGGAATGCCGGAGATGGCCAGGGCAGCCGAGGTACCGATCATCGCAGCGATGTCCGGATCGGTCTTCTTGCTGGTGGAAACGACGGTGCAGACAACCTGCACTTCGTTCATGAAGCCTTCTGGGAACAGCGGACGGATCGGACGGTCGATCAGACGCGAGGTCAGGGTTTCTTTCTCGGAAGGACGGCCTTCACGCTTGAAGAAACCACCAGGGATCTTGCCGGCGGCGTAGGTCTTTTCCTGATAGTGAACGGACAGGGGGAAGAAGCCTTTGCCTGGATCGGCCTGTTTGGCACCGACCACGGTCACCAGTACGGTGACATCGTTGTCGACGGTGACCAATACGGCGCCGGACGCTTGACGAGCAATACGGCCCGTCTCGAGGGTAACGGTCGATTGACCGAACTGGAATTTCTTGATTACCGGGTTCACGGTTTCCTACCTTTTTTCAGTGGCTCTGGGGGAACTGGTTCTTGCGAATTCTTGGGCAGAACAGGGAATCGGCCCTGTTGGCAGTCCAGATAAAACTAGAGGTTGGGAGCCTGCCCTGCCCTTGCGGTAAACCGCTCAGACGAGACAGACAGCCAACCTCATAGATACGCAAGGCGTGCTCACCAGTGCGGGGGCCAAAGGCTCCGCCTGGTGACTGCAGCACGCCGTGCACACCACTGGCCAGGCCGCTATTAGCGACGCAGACCCAGACGACCGATCAGGGCGCTGTAACGAGTGGTGTCTTTGCCTTTCAGGTAGTCCAGCAGCTTGCGACGCTGGTTAACCATGCGGATCAGACCACGACGGGAGTGGTGGTCTTTGCCGTTGGCCTTGAAGTGGCCTTGCAGCTTGTTGATGTTGGCGGTCAGCAGAGCAACCTGCACTTCCGGGCTACCGGTGTCACCGGCGGCTTGCTGGTATTCGCCAACGATCTTTGCTTTTTCTTCAACGCTGAGTGCCATCTGGCTTCTCCAAATCAAGGGAAACCGAACAAACGGTTTCCAATAGGCCAGGGACTGCTCCCTGTATTCATAAAGTGAGGCGTGACCGTGCCTATTAACAGCCATCCTCTTTACCACCAGTACCAGGCCTGAACCTGATACTGAAGGTTTCGATCATTCTGACCGAATCAAGCGACGCGGCGCGATGCGCCCGTCTTCGCTCACTTCACCGATACCGATGAAGCGACCGTTGTGATCTTGAACCCGGACCATGCCGAACTTCGGCGCGTCGGGGGCTCTGACCGGCTGACCATTGAGCCAGTAGAACGCACTGTGCTCGGAGAACTGTAACAGTGGCCAGTCCAGCAGACCGCTGTCCGATGGCATCAGGAAGCGATCGACCGCTTCGTTGCCACCTTCGGCGTGGACCGCTTCGAGTTCTTCGAGGGTCACAGTCTGGGCCAGCTCGAAGGGACCGGCGTGGGTACGACGCAGTTCGGCGACATAGGCTCCGCAACCGAGCACCTCGCCGATGTCCTCGACCAGGGTGCGGATGTAGGTGCCTTTGCTGCAGCCGACCGACAGCCGGACACGGGTGCCTTCGCACTCGAGCAATTCCAAGCGGTTAATAGTAACAGAACGCGCCTCGCGCTCCACTACTTCACCTGCACGGGCCAGCTTGTACAGCGGCTGGCCGTCACGCTTGAGGGCCGAGTACATCGGCGGTATCTGACTGATTTGACCACGAAATTGTGGCAAAACCGCTTCGATATCGGCGCGACCAACGGTCACGTCACGGGTCTTCAACACTTCACCTTCGGCATCGCCGGTGGTGGTGGTCTGACCCAGTTGCATGACCGTCTCGTAGCCCTTGTCGGAATCGAGCAGGTATTGCGAGAACTTGGTCGCCTCACCGAAGCACAGCGGCAGCACGCCGCTGGCCAGTGGATCGAGGCTGCCGGTGTGCCCGGCCTTTTCGGCGTTGAGCAGCCAGCGGACCTTCTGCAAGGCGGCGTTGGAGGTGAACCCCAACGGCTTGTCGAGCAGGATGATACCGCTGACGTTACGACGGATACGCTTGACCTGAGCCACCGCTTACTCCTTGGTGTCCAGGGGCGTGTCGGAAGCCTGGTGCAGCTTGTCTTCGGCGACGGCGCGTTCGATCAGGGCCGACAGGTGGGCACCGCGACTGACGCTTTCGTCATAGTGGAAATGCAGTTGCGGCACGCTGCGCAGTTGCATTTCCTTGCCCAGGTGTACGCGCAGGAAACTGGCCGCGCCGTTGAGCACCTTGAGGGTCTGCTTGATGTCTTCCGCGCTTTCCTGGCCCATGGCGGTGATGAACACCTTGGCATGGCCGACATCGCGGCTGACATCCACAGCGGTAATGGTGACCACGCCGACGCGCGGGTCTTTGACTTCACGACGGATCAACTGGGCCAGCTCGCGCTGAATCTGATCGCCAATGCGTTGGGTACGGCTATATTCTTTTGCCATTTTTGCTACCTGTAACTAAAGCGGCAAACGCCCGGCCAGGCTAAAGCCGGACCGGGCGTTGCGTTCAGAGCCGCCAAGCGACGCCCTGGGGCGGACGATTGGCGGTTCCCATGCTCGCGGCTTAGAGCGTACGAGCCACTTGGACTTTCTCGAAGACTTCGATCTTGTCGCCGACCTTGACGTCGTTGTAGCTCTTGACGCCGATACCGCACTCCATGCCGGCACGTACTTCGGACGCATCGTCCTTGAAGCGACGCAGCGATTCCAGCTCGCCTTCGAAGATCACCACGTCCTCGCGCAGTACGCGGATCGGACGGTTGCGGTAGACCACACCCTCGACGACCATACAGCCGGCGATGGCGCCGAACTTCGGCGAACGGAACACGTCACGCACTTCGGCGATACCCAGGATGTTCTCGCGAACATCGCTGCCGAGCATACCGGTCAGGGCTTTCTTGACGTCTTCAATGATGTCGTAGATCACGTTGTAGTAACGCATATCCAGACCTTCCTGCTCGACGATCTTGCGCGCGCCGGCATCGGCACGCACGTTGAAGCCGAACAGTACTGCATTGGAAGCCAGGGCCAGGTTGGCATCGCTCTCGGTGATACCACCGACGCCGCCACCAATCACACGAACCTGTACTTCGTCGTTGCCCAGGCCGCTCAGGGAGCCCTGCAGAGCCTCGAGAGAACCACGAACATCGGACTTGAGCACGATGTTGAGGGTCTTCTTCTCTTCCTGGCCCATGTTCTCGAAGATGTTCTCGAGCTTGCCAGCGTGAGCGCGAGCCAGTTTGACCTCGCGGAACTTGCCTTGACGGAACAGGGCAACTTCACGGGCTTTCTTCTCGTCAGCCACTACCGACAGCTCGTCACCGGCGTCCGGAGTGCCATCCAGGCCGAGGATTTCGACCGGGATCGACGGGCCGGCTTCCTTAACAGGCTTGCCGTTCTCGTCGAGCATGGCGCGGACACGGCCGTAGTTCGAACCGCACAGGACCATGTCGCCCTGACGCAGGGTACCGTCCTGAACCAGCACGGTAGCCACCGGGCCGCGGCCCTTGTCCAGACGCGACTCGACCACCACACCACGACCTGGGGCCGATGGAGTAGCCTTGAGTTCGAGGATCTCGGCTTGCAGCAGGACAGCTTCGAGCAGTTCGTCGACACCGGTACCCATCTTCGCCGACACCTTGACGAACGGAGTGTCTCCACCCCAGTCCTCGGAGGTGACGCCTTCGACGGCCAGCTCGTTACGGATGCGATCAAGGTCAGCACCTGGCTTGTCGATCTTGTTCACCGCAACGACCAGCGGAACACCGGCAGCCTTGGCGTGCTGGACCGCTTCGCGGGTTTGCGGCATCACGCCGTCGTCCGCCGCAACCACCAGGATCACGATGTCGGTCGCCTTGGCACCACGGGCACGCATGGCGGTAAACGCGGCGTGGCCTGGGGTGTCGAGGAAGGTGACCATACCGCGGTCGGTTTCCACGTGGTACGCACCGATGTGCTGGGTAATACCACCGGCTTCGCCAGCAGCAACCTTGGCACGACGGATGTAGTCGAGCAGCGAGGTCTTACCGTGGTCAACGTGGCCCATTACGGTCACGACAGGGGCACGGGAGAACGTCTCACCTTCGAACTTCAACGACTCAGCCAGGGAATCTTCCAGGGCGGTATCGCTGACCAGGGTGACCTTGTGGCCCAGCTCTTCGGCGATCAGCTGAGCTGTCTCCTGATCGAGCACCTGGTTGATGGTCACCGGAGTGCCCAGCTTGAACATGAACTTGACCACTTCAGCGCCCTTGACGGACATCTGGTTGGCCAGGTCGGAAACCGTGATGGTCTCGCCGATCTGCACGTCGCGGATAACCGGACCGGTCGGGTTCTGGAAACCGTGGGCGTTGCGCTTCTTCGGCTTGCCCTTGCCACGGCCACCACGACGGAAGCCATCGCTTTCTTCGTCGGTGGTACGCGGAGCGGCACGCGGGGTAGGCGCCTTTTCCTTTTCCTTGACCTTGACCGAAACGCGCGGAGCTTCGTTACGGCGCTCGCCGCCACGACGCTCGTCGTCACGCGACTTGTCGCTGCGACGCACGTCGTCTTTCTTGCGGTCGGCAACCGGTGCCGGAGCGGCGTCGGCGGCTTCGATCACAGGTGCTGCAGCCGGAGCCGGGACAGCAGCGGCAGCAGCCGGTGCGGCGTTTGCAGCGGCTGGCTGGCGACGGGCGTCTTCCTCGGCACGCTGACGTGCTTCGGCATCGGCTTTTTCACGGGCAGCGTTTTCTACTGCACGGCGCTCTTCCAGCTCGCGCTTCTGCTCGGCCTGGATTTCTTCCGGGCTGCGCTGAACGAATACTTTCTTCTTGCGTACTTCTACGCTGATGCTCTTGCTACCGGCGACACGCAGGGTGCTGGTGGTTTTGCGCTGCAAGGTGATCTTGCGCGGCTCTTCCACTTTTGCCTTGTGGCTGCTCTTCAAATGAGCCAGCAATGCCTGCTTCTCATTGTCGGTCACTACCTGACCGGCGTCGGTGTGCGGCAGACCTGCCTCACGCATCTGCTGCAGCAGGCGCTCTACCGGTGCAGCGACCTCTTGGGCCAATTCTTTCACCGTGACTTGCGTCATGCACTTCTCTCCTCAGGCCGCGCCTAATTACTCGAACCAGTGGGCTCGGGCGGCCATGATCAACTTGCCGGCACGCTCTTGGTCGATGCCGTCGATGTCGAGCAGGTCATCAATCGACTGCTCGGCCAGGTCTTCGCGGGTAACTACGCCGCGCACCGCCAGTTCCATCGCCAAATCCTTGTCCATACCCTCAAGCGAGAGCAGGTCTTCGGCCGGATGGGCGTCTGCCAGCTTTTCCTCAGTAGCGATGGCTTTGGTCAACAGGCGATCCTTGGCGCGAGCACGAAGCTCGTTGACGATGTCTTCGTCAAAGCCGTCGATGTTGAGCATTTCTTCCAGCGGTACGTAGGCAATCTCTTCCAGGCTGGTGAAGCCTTCATCGACCAGCACCTGTGCCAGCTCTTCGTCGACTTCCAGCTCGTCGATGAAGTTGCGCAGGATGTCACCGGTTTCAGCTTGCTGCTTGGCCTGGATGTCCGATTCGGTCATCACGTTCAGGGTCCAGCCGGTCAACTGACTGGCCAGGCGTACGTTCTGGCCACCACGGCCAATAGCCTGGGCCAGGTTGTCGGCACCCACGGCGATGTCCATGGCGTGGGCGTCTTCATCGACGATGATCGCCGCGACTTCAGCCGGCGACATGGCGTTGATGACGAACTGTGCAGGGTTGTCATCCCAAAGGACGATATCCACACGCTCGCCACCCAGTTCGCCGGACACTGCCTGGACACGCGAACCGCGCATGCCGATACAGGCACCTTGCGGGTCAATGCGTTTGTCCTTGGAGCGTACGGCGATCTTGGCGCGCGAACCCGGATCACGGGACGCGGCCATGACTTCGATCAGGCCCTCGGCGATTTCCGGCACTTCGATGCGGAACAGTTCGATCAGCATCTGTGGCGCGGTACGCGACAGGATCAACTGCGGGCCGCGGTTCTCGGTGCGGATTTCCTTGAGCAGTGCACGCAGGCGCACACCGACGCGGAAAGTCTCGCGGGAGATGATGTCTTCACGGGCCAGCAACGCTTCGGCGTTGTTGCCCAGGTCAACGATGACGTTGTCACGGGTGACCTTCTTGACGGTACCGGAGATGATCTCGCCCAGACGCTCGCGGTAGGCATCTACCACTTGAGCGCGCTCGGCTTCACGGACCTTCTGGACAATGACTTGCTTGGCGGTCTGGGCGGCAATGCGGCCGAACTCGATCGACTCGATCTTCTCTTCGATCACGTCACCGACCTTGGCTTCAGGATGAGTGTCCTGAATCTTCGCTGGCCACACTTCGATCGCCGGATCGTCCAGATCCTTTTCTTCGACGACAGTCCAGCGACGGAAGGTTTCGTAGCTACCGGTGTGGCGGTTGATTTCCACACGCAGGTCGACTTCGTCGTCAAAACGTTTTTTGGTTGCAGTGGCCAGGGCCACTTCCAGCGCTTCAAAAATTACGCCGGCCGGTACGCCCTTTTCGTTGGATACCGACTCAACAACCAGCAGTACTTCTTTGCTCATCGTACGCCTCGCCTTTCGCAAGCCATTGGATCCGCGCAGTCCGCGGGATCCGGCACGTCTCAGTCAAAACTGGGAATAATGTTGGCCTTGTCGATCGAATCGATCGGCAACAGGAATTCGTTGTTATCCACCTGGACCACAACATCCTGCTCCTCCACGCCACGGAGAAGGCCCTGAAAGTTACGACGACCTTCAAAGGGCGTACGCAGCTTGATCTTCACTTGTTCGCCGGCATGCGAAGCAAACTGTTCCAAGGTGAACAGTGGGCGATCCATGCCAGGAGAGGACACTTCAAGGGTATATTCGGAAGTGATCGGGTCTTCGACATCGAGAATCGCGCTAGCCTGGTGACTGACTTTTGCGCAGTCATCAACCAGCACGCCATCTTCTTTATCGATATAAATCCGCAGGACCGAATGTTTGCCTTGAGAGATGAATTCGATCCCCCAGCATTGATAGCCAAGAGCCTCGACCACCGGGGCCAACAAGGCCTGCAACTGTTCTAGCTTGCTCGACACCTGAACCCCCTCGTGCATGCTATGCAAATAAAAAATGGGCAAAGCGCCCATCCCTGATACGCCGTTGAATACCGGCGTTATGACTGTTCAGCCAAGAAAAAGCCCCTGCAAAAGGGGCTCCGCTGAAACTGGTTGCGGGGGCTGGATTTGAACCAACGACCTTCGGGTTATGAGCCCGACGAGCTACCAGACTGCTCCACCCCGCGACAAAGCTGGGGCGAAAGTATACGACCGAACCCCGACAGGGTCAATCTAACCTCCACCTACAAGAAAGCCCGCTGTAGCGGGCTGTCTTGTTTCAATTGGTACCGAGAAGGGGACTCGAACCCCTACACCCTATGGGCACAACCACCTCAAGGTTGCGTGTCTACCAATTCCACCACCTCGGCAATACTACTTTGAAACCCGTTACTTCTGCTCTTGAGCGGGAGGAACATCGCCAGTGTTAGTGGCTTCGCTCTTCTGCTCCTGGAGCACCGGTACATCATCTGTTGCCGGCTTTTGCTGCTTCACTTCCAAGACCGCTGGATCTGGCAACCCTACTTGAGTCAGCTCGTGAGCTTTCTCCTTAGCAAAGTATCCTAACCCAAGAGCAGTTAAGAAGAAAGAGGCAGCTAGTATAGCAGTAAACTTACTCAGAAAGGTAGCAGAACCTTGGCTTCCGAACACAGTATTTGAAGCACCTGCGCCGAAAGATGCACCCGCTTCCGCACCTTTACCCTGTTGCAGCAACACCAGCACTACCAAACCCAGCGCGCCCAACAGATGCAAAACAACGATCACTGTTTCCAGCATTTTTCAGTTTCCTGCGGCGCGACAAATTGCACCGAATTCGTCTGCGTTCAGGGAAGCCCCACCAATCAGGCCCCCATCGATATCCGGCATGCCGAACAGTTCAGCCGCATTGGCCGCCTTCACGCTGCCGCCGTATAGAAGCCGCACATTCGCTGCGACTTCCGGGTTCTTTGCCGCCAGCTGCTCGCGAATGGCCTTATGCACATCCTGAGCCTGCTGTGGCGAGGCCGTCAGCCCTGTACCGATGGCCCATACAGGCTCATAGGCAATCACCGCTTGGGCGAAGACTTCGACACCGAACGCTTCGATGACGCTGTCCAGCTGACGCCCGACAATCTCAAGCGTTTTACCCGCTTCGCGCTCTTCGAGGGTTTCCCCTACACAGAGCACCGGCTTCAAACCACAAGCCTGTGCCGCAGCGAACTTGCGATTGAGGACTTCGTCGTTCTCGCCAATGATTTGGCGGCGCTCGGAGTGCCCAATCAGTACCAGCTCGCAACCTGCCTCGGCCAGTTGACTCGGTGCAATTTCACCGGTCAGTGCGCCTTGCTCAGGCTGTACCGCAGAATTCTGAGCGCCGACAGCGATCGCCTTGCCTTGTACGCCATCAATTACCTGATTGATGTACAGGGCGGGGGGAAACACCGCGACCTCAACACCGCTCGGCAGGGCGAGATTACTCAAGCCCTTGATCAGCTCAGCGACGCTGGCGCGGGTACCGTGCATCTTCCAGTTACCAGCTACCATAGGGCGACGCATGCTGTACCTCGTCGGTCAAAGAGGGCGCAGATGTTACCCAACCCGATCATCTCTGGCAAGCGTAAATCAAACGCAAACGTCACTTACCAGTTTTGCCAGGGTTTCGGCATGGCTACGGACCTGACTTTCGTCCTCGCCTTCGACCATTACCCGCACCAGAGGCTCTGTCCCGGACTTGCGCAGCAGCACACGGCCACGACCCGCCAGGGCCTCGGTAACCTTGGCACTGGCCTCCTGGACAGCCGGATGCTCCAGCGGGTCGACCTTGCTCGCGCCGAAGCGCACATTGATCAATACCTGCGGGCATTTGCGCAGGGCCTGGCGGGCCTGGGCCAGGGTTTCCTCACGGCGCTTGAGGGCCATGAGCACCTGCAGCGCGGCGATGATCGCATCACCCGTGGTGGTGTGGTTGCAGCACACCACGTGCCCGGAGTTCTCGCCACCGATCACCCAGTCGCGAGCCAGCAACTCGGCCATCACGTAGCGGTCACCGACCTTGGCGCGTACGAACGGGATGTCGAGGTCCTTCAAGGCCAGTTCCAGGCCCAGGTTGCTCATCAGGGTGCCTACCACCCCGCCCTGCAGCTTGCCGCGCTCATGCAGATCACGAGCGATGATGAACAACAGTTCGTCGCCATCGACGATGGCACCGGTGTGATCGACCATCAGTACGCGATCGCCGTCACCATCGAAGGCGATACCGAGGTCGGCATGACCAACCAGCACCGCCGCCTGCAGCGATTCGATGTGGGTCGAACCGCAATTTTCGTTGATGTTCAGGCCATCAGGTTGCGCCGACAGCACAGTGACGTCAGCACCTAGCTCGCGGAACACGCTTGGCGCCACCTTGTAGGTTGCACCATGGGCGCAGTCGACCACCAGTTTGAGGCCGGCGAAATCAGTGCTGCTCGGCACGCTGCTCTTGCAGAATTCGATGTAACGCCCAGCCGCATCGTTGATGCGCGAAACCTTGCCCAGCTTGCTCGATTCGACCACGGTCATGGGCTGATCAAGCAACTCTTCGATCATCAGCTCGATTTCGTCCGGCAGCTTGGTGCCTTGGCCAGAGAAGAACTTGATGCCGTTGTCGTCATGAGGATTGTGCGACGCACTGATGACGATGCCCGCTTCGGCATGGAAGGTGCGAGTCAGGTAAGCGATGGCCGGGGTCGGCATCGGCCCGAGCAGCATCACATCGGCGCCGGCGGCAGACAGGCCAGCCTCCAGAGCCGACTCGAACATGTAACCGGAAATTCGCGTGTCTTTACCCACCAGCACCCGGCAGGCACCCTGCTTGCGAAAGGCCATGCCTGCCGCCCAGCCGAGCTTGAGCATGAAGTCAGGGGTGATGGGGTATTCGCCGACACGGCCACGAATACCGTCGGTACCAAAATATTTTCTGCTCATAGATGCTCCATCACTCTTATTCGGCGGCTTGCACCGCAGCAATCATCCGCACTACATCGGCGGTTTCGGCGACATCGTGAACGCGCAATATGCTCGCGCCCTTGGTCATCGCCAGCGCAGCCAGGGCAAGGCTGCCATAGAGCCGCTCACCGACCGGACGGCCCAGGGCCAGGCCGATCATGCTCTTGCGTGAAACGCCCACCAGCAAGGGACGCCCCAAACGGTAAAGCGCTTCCATATGCTTGAACAGGCTGAGATTGTGCTCCAGGGTCTTGGCAAAGCCGAAGCCCGGATCAAGGATGATCCGTTCAGCCTCGATACCGACCACCGCACACGCCGCCATTCGCTGTTCAAGATAGCTCGCCACCTCGGCAGTGACATCCTCGTAGTGAGGATTGTCCTGCATGTCGCCCGGCTCGCCGCGCATATGCATCAGGCACACCGGTAACCCGGTGGCTGCGGCGGCATCCAGGGCGCCATCGCGACTGAGCGAGCGCACATCGTTGATCAGCCCGGCACCGAGCCTGGCCGACTCACGGATCACCGCTGGCGTCGAAGTATCGACCGAGATGATCACATCGAGTTCGCGATTGATGGCTTCGACGATCGGCGCAACGCGCTCCAGCTCTTCAAGCGCGGACACCACGCGTGCGCCAGGGCGAGTGGACTCACCACCGACATCGATCAGGGTCGCGCCGGCATCCACCATCGCCCCGGCGTGGCGCAAGGCCGCATCACGCTGGGTGAAGCGACCGCCATCGGAGAAGGAATCGGGGGTGATATTGAGGATACCCATGACATGGGTACGGGACAAATCAAGAACCCGGTTGCCGCAAGGCAACCGGGTCGGGTACTGCTGCAAAGTCATAGATGCCCTTAGACTTGTGCCGCCGGACCGCCGATCGGCGACTCTGGACGTGGAGCAGAGGCGTCTGGAGTGCCTGACCCACCTTCCCAGTCACGCGGCTCGCGTGGCTCGCGACCGGCCATGATGTCGTCGATCTGATCGGCATCGATGGTCTCGTACTTCATCAGCGCATCGGCCATGGCGTCGAGTTTGTCGCGGTTTTCGGTCAGGATCTGCTTGGCCGTGGCATAGCACTGGTCAATGATGCTGCGTACTTCGGAATCGATCAGCTTGGCGGTTTCACCAGAGACGCTGGCGTGCTGGGAACCGGCACTGCGACCCAGGAACACCTCGCCCTCTTCCTCGGCATACATCAGTGGACCGAGTTTTTCCGACAGGCCCCACTTGGTGACCATGTTACGGGCAATCTGGCTGGCACGCATGATGTCGTTGGAAGCACCGGTGGTAACACCATCGAAGCCCAAGGTCATTTCTTCGGCGATACGGCCACCGTACAGCGAGCAGATCTGGCTGATCAGTGCGCGCTTGGACAGGCTGTAGCGGTCTTCCTCGGGCAGGAACATGGTCACACCCAGGGCCCGGCCGCGAGGAATGATCGAAACCTTGTAGACCGGATCGTGCTCGGGCACGACGCGACCGACGATGGCATGACCGGCTTCGTGATAAGCGGTGTTCTGCTTCTCTTTCTCGGACATGACCATGGTCTTGCGCTCGGCGCCCATCATGATCTTGTCTTTGGCCAGCTCGAACTCTTTCATCTCGACGACGCGCTTGCCGCCACGGGCAGCGAACAGCGATGCTTCGTTGACCAGGTTGGCCAGGTCCGCACCGGAGAAGCCTGGAGTACCACGGGCAATGACCGCTGGATTGACGTTGTCGCCAATCGGCACCTTGCGCATGTGCACCTTGAGGATCTGCTCACGGCCACGGATATCCGGCAGGCCAACGACAACCTGACGGTCGAAACGGCCAGGACGCAGCAGCGCCGGGTCGAGTACGTCCGGACGGTTGGTCGCGGCGATGACGATGATGCCGTCGTTCATTTCAAAGCCGTCCATCTCCACCAGCAACTGGTTGAGGGTCTGCTCGCGCTCATCGTGACCGCCACCCATGCCGGCGCCACGATGGCGACCAACGGCGTCGATCTCGTCGATGAAGATGATGCACGGTGCGTGCTTCTTGGCCTGTTCGAACATGTCGCGAACACGGCTGGCGCCGACACCGACGAACATTTCGACGAAGTCGGAACCGGAGATGGTGAAGAACGGCACCTTGGCTTCGCCGGCGATGGCTTTGGCCAGCAGGGTTTTACCCGTACCTGGCGGGCCAACCATCAGCACGCCGCGCGGAATCCGACCGCCCAGACGCTGGAACTTGCCCGGGTCACGCAGGAATTCGACCAACTCGCCCACTTCTTCCTTGGCTTCGTCGCAACCGGCAACGTCGGCCAGGGTGGTTTTCACCTGGTCTTCGGAGAGCAGGCGTGCCTTACTCTTGCCGAAGCTCATCGGCCCGCCCTTGCCACCGGCGCCGCCTTGCATCTGGCGCATGAAGAACATGAATACGGCAATGATGACCAGGATCGGGAAGCTGGCGACCAGCAGTTGGGTCCAGATGCTCTGCTGCTCTGGCTGCTTGCCTTCGACCACGACGTGGTTGTCGACCAGGTCGCCGATCAGGCCGTTGTCCTGAATGGCCGGACGGATGGTCTTGAAGCTGTCGCCATCGGTACGTTTACCGGTAATGACGTAGCCGTCGACCGCAACGCGCTCGACCTTGCCATCCTTGACCTGCTGAATGAAGTCGGAATAGTTGAGGGTCTGCGGCTCATTCGGGCTGGAGAAGTTGTTCATCACCGTCACCAGGACAGCTGCGATGATCAACCACAGGATCAAGTTCTTTGCCATATCGTTCAATTAGCTACCCTCTGAAGCCGGCTGACGGCGCAGCCGTGCCTCGCATGATATTCACCGGCTTAACTTACTACATAACCTACACATCTGCAGGCGCCGTCTGTAACCCTTTGTGAAACCTAGACTACACGAAGTACATCCAGGTCAGGCAGGACAGCCGATTGGAAAAAACTATCGGACACCCTGGAAGCCGCCGGCCTGACGCCCCTACTCGCCGCGATAACCCCGCGCCAGCAAGTACTGCTCGCGGGAGCGGTCCCGCGAAGAATCGGGCTTGAGCATCTGGACCTTGTCGAATTTCTGACGAGCGTCCTTGAGGTATACGTCAAACCCTTCGCCCTGGAAAATCTTGATCAGGAAATCACCGCCCGGCTTGAGTACCCGGGTCGCCAGATCAAGGGCCAGCTCACAGAGAAACATGGCCTTGGGAATATCCACGGCAGGCGTACCACTCATATTGGGGGCCATATCGGAAATCACAAGGTCCACGTGCGAATTACCCACCGCCTCGAGAATCTGCGCCAGCACTTCGTCCTGGGTAAAGTCGCCCTGGATGAAGGTAACGTCGGGAATACTGTCCATTTCGAGGATGTCGGAAGCGATCAAGCGGCCCTGACCGCCGATCAGACGACTGGTCACCTGCGACCAGCCACCGGGCGCCGCGCCGAGGTCGACGACGCTCATGCCTGGACGGATAATCCGGTACTTTTCCTGAATTTCCAGCAATTTATAGCTCGCACGCGAGCGGTAACCATCCTTTTGCGCCTTTTTAACGTAAGGATCGTTGAAGTGTTCTTTCAGCCAGCCAAGGCTTGTCTTGGAACGCGCCATTGGGCACCTCGATGATAAGGGTCGTGATTAACTGGGCGGATCCACGGGCCCTCGGGTAAAATGGCCGCCATTTTTACAGAATCAGACAAAGGGTCAGATTATGCCGCTCAATAACGAGCAGAAGAAACAGTACAAATCCATTGGCCACGATCTGAAACCAGTTCTGATTGTGGCAGGCAATGGGCTGACTGAAGGGGTTATCGCCGAACTCGAACGCGCCCTGGTCGATCACGAACTGATCAAGGTCGAGATTCGCTCCGAAGACCGTGAAGAACGTGCCGCCGCAATTGCCGCGCTGTGCAAGGCCGGCCGCGCCGAACTGGTACAGACCATTGGCAAGAAGGCGCTGATCTATCGCAAGAACCCACAGCCGAACAAACAGCTGTCGAACATCCACCGCTACAAGTGATGTTCGCCGCGGTCAGTGGCGCGCATGGCGCGCCCTGCCCGGCACGGGTTGCATGACCAGCAGCAAGCCGGTCAGGCCCAGCACCAGGTAGCAGAACAGCTGCCAGCGCAATTCTTCCGGCATGCCCACGCGCAAGGCGAAATACACCACGCACGCCAACATCGCCATCGACAGCAACTGCCCCCGCATGTCCCGCCACACACTGGCCAGGCCCTGAGCCTGGATCAGCACCAGTGCCTGCACGCCTGCGCAAAACGCCGCAAACGCTACCAGCAAAGATGCCATCAGACTGCCGATATCCTCGATCAGCAGCGGCGCCAGGCCAATCTTGCCCAACGCCGGCAGCAAACCGAAATGCAACATCCACAGGCCACCGACCCAGAACACCTGGGTCAGTTGCCAGATCACCTGGGCCGCAGCAAAGCCGCGGCGTCGGTCAGATGTGTTTGACTTCGACAATCTCGTACTCGACCGTACCGCTTGGCGTCTTGATCACCACGGTATCACCCTCTTCCTTACCAATGATGGCACGGGCGATCGGCGCACCGACCGAGAGCTTGCCATTCTTCACGTCGGCTTCGTCCTCGCCAACGATCTGGTAGGTTACCTGGTCACCGGTCTCGGTGTTTTCCAGGTCCACGGTGGTACCGAAGATCACCTTGCCGGTATGGGCAATAGTGGTGACGTCGATCACCACCGAGTTCTGCAGACGGCCTTCGATATCGCGGATACGCGCCTCGACCATGCCCTGCTCTTCACGGGCAGCATGGTACTCGGCGTTTTCCTTGAGATCGCCCAGCTCGCGAGCCTCACCAATAGCCTGACTCAGGCGCGGACGCTCGGTCTTGCTCAGGAAAAGGTGCTCTTCCTCCAGGGCGCGAGCGCCCTGGACGGTCATCGGGTACTTGGTAATGCTCATGCTTTGAGTCCTGCATGCAGATCCTGCAAGCGGCGAACGGTCTTTTCCGGACCAAACTTCAGCGCTTCGCAGATGGCTTCACCGGCCGCAATGGTGGTGGTGCAGTAGATCTTGTGCTGCAACGCATTGCGACGAATCGAGTAGGAGTCAGCGATCGACTGACGACCTTCGGTGGTATTGATGATCAGCGACACTTCGTCGTTCTTGATCATGTCGACCACGTGCGGACGACCTTCGGTCACCTTGTTCACGCGACGCACTTTCAGGCCAGCCGCTTCGATAACCTTGGCGGTACCGACGGTGGCAACCACTTCGAAGCCCAGGGCGATCAGGTCGCGGGCAACGCCAGCCACTTGTGGCTTGTCGTCGTCACGCACGCTGATGAACGCGGTACCGCCAGTCGGCAGCACTTCGCTGGCACCCATCTGGGCCTTGGCGAAAGCTTCACCGAAGCTGTCGCCGACACCCATGACTTCACCGGTGGACTTCATCTCTGGACCGAGGATCGGGTCAACACCCGGGAACTTGGCGAACGGGAACACCGCTTCCTTGACGCTGTAGAAGTTAGGAATGATTTCCTTGGTGAAACCGATTTCTTTCAGCGATTTACCAGCCATGACGCGGGCGGCAATCATCGCCAGCGAGGTGCCGATGCACTTGGAGACGAACGGCACGGTACGCGAGGCGCGCGGGTTGACTTCGATCACGTAGATCTTGTCGCCCTGCAGGGCCAGCTGCACGTTCATCAGACCGACTACACCCAGCTCCAGGGCCATTTTCTTGACCTGTTCGCGGACTTCGTCCTGAACATGGGCCGGCAGCGAGTACGGTGGCAGCGAGCACGCCGAGTCACCGGAGTGAACGCCGGCCTGTTCGATGTGCTGCATGATCGCGCCGATCACCACGTCGGTACCGTCGCAGACCGCATCCACGTCCATCTCGATGGCGCAGTTGAGGAAGTGGTCGAGCAGCACCGGGCTGTCGTTGGACACTTGTACCGCTTCACGCAGGTAGCGCTTGAGCTCGTCCAGTTCGTAGACGATTTCCATCGCGCGGCCGCCCAGTACGTAGGACGGGCGCACCACCAGCGGGTAACCGATCACGCCGGCAGCACGAATCGCTTCGTCTTCGCTGCGCACGGTGGCGTTTGGCGGCTGCAGCAGGTTCAGGCGCTGAACCATCTGCTGGAAACGCTCGCGGTCTTCGGCGCGGTCGATGGCGTCCGGGCTGGTACCAATGATCGGCACACCAGCTTCTTCCAGGGCACGGGCCAGTTTCAGCGGAGTCTGACCGCCGTAGTGGACGATCACGCCTTTCGGCTTCTCGACGCGAACCACTTCCAGCACGTCTTCCAGGGTCAGCGGCTCGAAGTACAGGCGATCGGAGGTGTCGTAGTCGGTGGAGACGGTTTCCGGGTTGCAGTTGACCATGATGGTCTCGTAACCGTCTTCACGCAGGGCCAGTGCCGCGTGCACGCAGCAGTAGTCGAACTCGATGCCCTGGCCGATACGGTTAGGACCGCCACCCAGGATCATGATCTTGTCGCGGGTCGACGGGTTGGCCTCGCACTCTTGCTCGTAGGTCGAGTACAGGTAGGCGGTGTCGGTGGCGAACTCGGCGGCGCAGGTGTCAACGCGCTTGTACACCGGGAACACTTCCAGCTTGTGACGGTGACGACGCAGGTTCTTGTCAGTGATACCCAGCAGCTTGGCCAGACGCTGGTCGGAGAAGCCCTTGCGCTTGAGGCGCAGCATCAGGTCCTTGTCGATCGCCGACAGGGCCAGGGTCTTGACCTTGTCTTCTTCCTTGATCAGATCTTCCATCTGCACCAGGAACCAGTGGTCGATACCGGTCAGGGCGAAGATTTCGTCGCAGGTCATGCCCGAACGCATGGCGTCGGCGACATACCAGATGCGCTCGGCACCCGGCACGGTCAGCTCGCGCTTGAGGATGCTGGCAGCGTCAGGGCTTGCCAGGTCGACTTTCGGGTCCAGGCCGCACACGCCAACTTCCAGACCACGCAGGGCTTTTTGCAGCGACTCCTGGAAGGTCCGGCCGATGGCCATGACTTCACCCACGGATTTCATCTGGGTGGTCAGGCGGGCGTCGGCTTTCGGGAATTTTTCGAAGGCAAAACGCGGCAGCTTGGTGACGACGTAGTCGATCGACGGCTCGAAGGACGCCGGGGTACGGCCGCCGGTGATGTCGTTCTGCAGTTCGTCGAGGGTGTAACCGACCGCCAGCTTGGCGGCGATCTTGGCGATCGGGAAGCCGGTGGCTTTCGATGCCAGGGCCGAAGAACGCGAAACCCGCGGGTTCATCTCGATCACGACCATGCGGCCGGTGTCCGGGCAGATGCCGAACTGCACGTTGGAGCCGCCGGTCTCGACACCGATTTCACGCAGCACCGCCAGCGAGGCGTTGCGCATGATCTGGTATTCCTTGTCGGTCAGGGTCTGTGCGGGTGCCACGGTGATCGAGTCACCGGTATGCACGCCCATCGGGTCGAAGTTCTCGATCGAACAGACGATGATGCAGTTGTCCTTTTTGTCGCGGACCACTTCCATCTCGTACTCTTTCCAGCCGATCAGCGATTCGTCGATCAGCAGTTCCTTGGTCGGCGACAGGTCCAGACCACGGGCGCAGATTTCTTCGAATTCTTCACGGTTGTAGGCGATGCCGCCACCGGTGCCGCCCATGGTGAAGGACGGACGGATGATGCACGGGAAGCCGAGCTTCTCGAGGACCGCGTTGGCCTCTTCCATGCTGTGGGCGATACCGGAGCGCGGGCACTCGAGGCCGATGGCCTTCATGGCGGTGTCAAAGCGCGAACGATCTTCGGCCTTGTCGATGGTGTCGGCGTTGGCACCGATCATCTCTACGCCGAACTTTTCCAGGACACCTTCGCGCTCCAGGTCCAGGGCGCAGTTCAGGGCAGTCTGGCCACCCATGGTCGGCAGCAACGCGTCAGGGCGCTCTTTTTCGATGATCTTGGCAACGGTCTGCCACTTGATCGGTTCGATGTAGGTCGCATCAGCCATGGCCGGGTCGGTCATGATGGTGGCCGGGTTGGAGTTCACCAGGATGACGCGATAGCCCTCTTCGCGCAGGGCTTTGCAAGCCTGGGCGCCGGAGTAGTCGAACTCGCAGGCCTGGCCGATCACGATCGGGCCAGCGCCGAGAATCAGGATGCTTTTAATGTCTGTACGTTTTGGCATGGGTTGTCACTCAATTCCGCAGGTCAGTCGGCAAGCCGCATTGAACAATCTTGGGGGCGGCACCTGAACGCGGCTTGCACCGGTCCAGGGCCTTCTCGCCAGATGCTCAGCGGCGCTTGGCCATGGCATCGATGAAACGGTCGAACAGTGGCGCGACGTCGGTCGGGCCCGGGCTGGCTTCAGGGTGACCCTGGAAGCTGAACGCGCTCTTGTCGGTACGCTCGATACCCTGCAGGGTACCGTCGAACAGCGACTTGTGGATGGCGCGCACGTTGCCCGGCAGGGTCGCTTCGTCAACCGCAAAGCCGTGGTTCTGGCTGGTGATCATGACCACGCCGGTGTCCAGGTCCTGGACCGGGTGGTTGGCGCCGTGGTGACCATGACCCATTTTCACGGTCTTGGCACCGGAGGCCAGGGCCAGCAGCTGGTGACCCAGGCAAATGCCGAACACCGGGATCTCGGTTTCGAGGATGTCCTTGATCGCCTGGATCGCGTAGTCGCAAGGCTCCGGATCACCAGGGCCGTTGGACAGGAACACGCCATCGGGGTTGAGCGCCAGTACTTCGCTGGCCGGCGTTTGCGCCGGTACGACGGTCAGGCGGCAGCCGCGGGCAACCAGCATGCGCAGGATGTTCAGCTTGACGCCGAAGTCGTAGGCAACCACGTGGTATGGCAGCTCGGCAGCTTCGCGGGTGGCGTGGCTGTCGGTCTTCAGTTCCCAGACGCTGGAGCGCCATTCGTAGCTGCTCTTGGTGCTGACGACTTTCGCCAGGTCCATGCCCTTCAGGCCCGGGAAACCGCGAGCAGCGGCGATTGCAGCCTCTTCGCTGATGTTGTCGCCGGCAAGGATGCAGCCGTTCTGCGCGCCCTTCTCACGCAGGATGCGAGTCAGGCGACGGGTGTCGATACCAGCGATCGCCACCACGTTGTTGGCCTTGAGGTAATCAGGCAGGGATTGCTTGTTGCGCCAGTTGCTCGCGATCAGAGGCAGGTCGCGAATCACCAGACCAGCCGACCAGACGCGGTCGGATTCGGCGTCTTCCGGCGTGGTGCCGGTGTTGCCGATGTGCGGGTAAGTCAGGGTAACGATTTGCTGCGCATAGGAAGGGTCAGTCAGGATTTCCTGATAGCCGGTCATTGCGGTGTTAAACACCACCTCACCAACGGTTTGTCCGTCGGCTCCAATGGCTTCACCGCGAAAAATGCTGCCATCGGCAAGGGCGAGTATGGCTGGCTTAGTCAAGAAGACCTCCCGTAAATCAAGCCTGAAGGGGCGATCGCAGGTTGCAAAAAAGCGGAATGACGTATAGACACGTCACCCCGCTTTCTTCGTCGAATTATCTGCGCGCTTTTAGTGGACACACTAAAGCTGTAGCTTACAGAAAAACGCTTTTTTGGTCTACCACTGATGTGCCTGAAAGACGCAGGAATGCGACAGGGCGCATTGGGAGGGCATTGTGGGTGCGGGCTCGACCCGCGATAGCGATGTGACAGGCAAACCGCAATCGCGGGTCAAGCCCGCTCCCACAAGGGATGTGACGCAGGTCAACGCAGGTCGAGCACGTCCTGCATGTCGTACAGGCCAGGCTCGCGTCCGTCCAGCCACAGGGCGGCACGCACCGCACCCTTGGCGAAGGTCATGCGGCTGGAGGCCTTGTGGGTGATCTCCAGGCGCTCACCTTCAGCGGCGAACAACACGGTGTGATCACCAACCACATCGCCGGCACGCACGGTGGCAAAACCAATGGTCTTGCGATCACGCGCACCGGTCTGGCCTTCACGGCCATACACCGCCACTTCCTGCAGGTCGCGACCCAGCGCATTGGCAACCACTTCCCCCATGCGCAGCGCGGTACCCGACGGCGCATCGACCTTGTGCCGGTGGTGCGCCTCGATGATCTCGATATCGACATCATCACCCAGCACCCGCGCAGCCATGTCCAGCAGCTTCAGGCTGAGGTTCACGCCGACACTGAAGTTGGCGGCAAAGACGATCGGAATGTCCTTGCCCGCCTCGGCCAGCAGCTGCTTCTCCTCGACACTGAAACCCGTGGTGCCGATGATCATGGCCTTGCCTGCCTTGCGGCAGAACGCCAGGTTTTTCAGGGTCACCGAAGGGTGAGTGAAGTCGATCAGCACGTCGAACTCGTCGGCGACCTTGGCCAGGTCATCCGACAACAGCACACCGATCCGACCCAGCGCCGCCAATTCACCGGCATCGGCACCGACCAGCGAGCTGTCCGGGCGATCGATCGCCGCGGTCAGCCCGGCACCCGGGGTTTGCTGTACCGCTTCGATCAGGGTCTTGCCCATGCGCCCTGCCGCACCCATTACCGCTATACGTCGCATGCCCTATTCCTTCTTACAGATCGCCGAAGAAGCGTTTCACGCCTTCGAACCAGCCATTGGCTTTCGGCGAATGGGAACTGTCGCCTTCCAGCGAATCACGCAGCTCTTCGAGCAGCTCGCGCTGACGACGGCTGAGGTTGACCGGGGTTTCCACCGCGACCCGGCACATCAGGTCACCGGCACCACCACCGCGAACCGGCGCCACACCCTTGCCGCGCAGACGGAACTGCTTGCCGGTCTGGGTGCCTTCCGGGATCTTCAGCTTGACCCGACCATCGAGGGTCGGCACTTCCAGCTCGCCACCCAGGGCGGCGTCGGTGTAGCTGATCGGTACTTCGCAGTACAGATGCTTGCCGTCGCGCTGGAAAATCGAGTGTTCGCGCACGTTGATGACCACATACAGGTCACCGGTCGGGCCACCGTGAGAGCCTGCCTCGCCTTCGCCAGACAGACGGATGCGATCACCGGTGTCGACACCGGCCGGCACCTTGACCGAGAGGGTCTTGTATTCTTCGATGCGCCCCTCACCGTGGCAGGAACCGCATGGATCAGTGATGATCTTGCCCTGGCCATGGCAACGCGGGCAGGTCTGCTGGACCGAGAAGAAGCCCTGCTGCATGCGCACCTGACCAATACCACCACAGGTCGGACAGGTTGAAGGCGACGAACCTTTCTTGGCCCCGGAACCATCACACGGCTCACAATTGACCAGCGTCGGCACACGAATGTTGACCGTTGTACCGCGTACGGCTTCTTCCAGGTTCAGCTCCAGGGTGTAACGCAGGTCGCTGCCACGCTGGGCGCCACCACGCGAACCACCACGGCCACCGCCGAAGAAATCGCTGAACACATCACCGAAGATATCCGAGAAGTTCGCGCCGCCGAAACCGGCACCGCCACCACCCATGCTCGGATCCACGCCGGCATGACCATACTGGTCGTAGGCCGCACGCTTGCTGGCATCGGAGAGCACTTCGTAAGCCTCGTTGGCTTCCTTGAATTTCTCTTCCGAGTCCTTGTCATCAGGATTACGGTCCGGGTGATGCTTCATCGCCAGGCGGCGATAGGCCTTCTTCAGGTCCGCTTCACTGGAGCCGCGCTCAACTCCCAGAACTTCGTAATAGTCACGCTTTGCCATAAGTCTTTGCACTCTTGAGGACGTTCGGCAAACCTCTGCGCATTCCGCGCTGTGCCGCCAGCACCCGCCCCACCGACCCTGCGGGCGGCTGACAGATGCTGTAAAAATTCGGGTATTCCAGACACGCCAACGCGGGAGCAAGCCCCCGCGCGGCGACATCCTACCAGCCAACCATCAAAAAACAGTCAACTGGCCGACAACCTGTAGCAATTACTTGTTGTCTTTGACTTCTTCGAACTCAGCGTCGACGACGTCGTCGTGCTTGGCTTCAGGCTCAGCCTGTTGCGCGCCGCCCTGAGGCTGTTCGGCCGACTGCTCGGCGTACATCTTCTGGGCAACTGGAGCCGACACTTTCGACAGCTCTTCGACCTTGGCGTCGATGGCAGCCTTGTCGTCGCCCTTGATGGCGGCTTCCAGGGCAACCACGGCAGCTTCGATCGCAGTCTTCTCGTCGGCAGTGACCTTGTCGCCAGCGTCAACGACCATCTTGCGAGTCGAGTGAACCAGTGCGTCGCCCTGGTTACGGGCAGCGGCCAGCTCTTCGAACTTGCGGTCTTCTTCCGAGTTCGCTTCGGCGTCGCGGATCATCTGCTGAATTTCTTCATCAGACAGACCGGAGTTGGCCTTGATCACGATCGACTGGGTCTTGCCAGTGGCCTTGTCTTTGGCGCCGACATGCAGGATGCCGTTGGCGTCGATGTCGAAGGTCACTTCGATCTGTGGCACGCCACGTGGTGCTGGTGGAATGTCAGCCAGGTCGAACTTGCCCAGGGACTTGTTCTGAGCAGCCTGCTTACGCTCACCTTGCAGCACGTGAATGGTCACGGCGCCCTGGTTGTCATCGGCAGTCGAGAACACTTGCGATTTCTTGGTCGGGATAGTGGTGTTCTTCTCGATCAGCGCGGTCATCACGCCACCCATGGTTTCGATACCCAGGGTCAGCGGGCTCACGTCCAGCAGCAGTACGTCCTTCACGTCACCGGCCAGTACCGCACCCTGGATGGCAGCACCCATGGCAACCGCTTCGTCCGGGTTGACGTCTTTACGGGCTTCTTTGCCGAAGAAGTCGGTAACCGCTTTTTGCACCAGCGGCATGCGGGTCTGACCGCCGACCAGGATCACGTCGTCGATCTTGCTGACGTCGATACCGGCGTCTTTCATGGCGATGCGGCATGGCTCGATGGTGCGCTGAACCAGGTCTTCCACCAGCGATTCCAGCTTGGCGCGGGAGATCTTCACGTTCAGGTGCTTAGGACCGGTGGCATCTGCAGTGATGTACGGCAGGTTGACGTCGGTCATCTGGCTCGAAGACAGCTCGATCTTGGCTTTTTCAGCGGCTTCTTTCAGGCGCTGCATGGCCAGCGGGTCACCCTTGAGGTTCATGCCGCTTTCTTTCTTGAACTCGTCGACGAGGTAGTCGATCAGGCGAATGTCGAAGTCTTCACCACCGAGGAAGGTGTCACCGTTGGTGGCCAGAACTTCAAACTGGTGCTCGCCATCGACTTCGGCGATTTCGATGACCGAAACGTCGAAGGTACCGCCACCCAGGTCATAAACGATCACGGTGTGATCGCCCTTGGCCTTGTCCATACCGTAGGCCAGAGCAGCCGCGGTTGGTTCGTTGATGATACGTTTTACATCCAGGCCAGCGATGCGACCGGCATCCTTGGTGGCTTGACGCTGGCTGTCGTTGAAGTAGGCCGGAACGGTGATGACCGCCTCGGTGACAGGCTCGCCGAGGTAGTCTTCGGCGGTCTTCTTCATCTTCTTCAGGATTTCAGCCGAGATTTGTGGCGGAGCCATTTTCTGGCCGTTCACTTCAACCCAGGCATCGTTGTTGTCAGCTTTGACAATTTTGTACGGAACCATCTGGATGTCTTTCTGCACCACTTCTTCTTCGAAGCGACGACCGATCAGACGTTTTACCGCGTACAGGGTGTTGTGCGGGTTGGTGACCGCCTGGCGCTTGGCCGACTGGCCAACCAGGATTTCGCCATCGTTGGCGTAGGCAATGATCGACGGCGTGGTACGAGCGCCTTCGGCGTTCTCGATTACCTTGACGTTGCCGTTTTCCAGAATGGAGACACAGGAGTTGGTGGTCCCCAGGTCGATACCGATGATTTTACCCATGTTAACTCTCCCGAAACTTGAATTTGGTTGCCGCAGCAGTGGTGGCTAACTGCGGTAATACTTGAATGCTTGACACCTAGATGGGGGCGCCGAAAACGATTTCAAGCCTGCTCGTCAATCGACGGCGAAACCGCTGCCGGAGCCTTGCTGACCACGACCATGGCCGGGCGCAGCAGGCGACCGTTGAGCTGGTAGCCCTTCTGGAACACCTTGAGCACGCTGTTGGGCTCGACCTCGGCGCTTTCCTGCATGGCCATCGCCTGATGGTGCTCGGCATTGAACGGTTCGCCGTGCGGGTCGATGGCCTCGAGGTTGTAGCGCTTGAGGGTGTCGTGGAACATTTTCAGGGTCAGCTCGATGCCTTCGCGCATCGGGCGAATGCTCTCGTCGTCCGGGCTGGACAGTTCCAGGCCGCGCTCGAGGCTATCGATGACCGGCAGCAGGTCACCGGCAAATTTTTCCAGGGCGAATTTGTGCGCCTTTTCTACGTCCTGCTCAGCGCGGCGGCGCACGTTCTGCAGGTCGGCGGCGGTGCGCAGGGATTGATCCTGGGCCGCCGCCAGCTGCTCTTCGAGCACCTGCACGCGGGCGTTCAGCTCTTGGTCGCCAGTCGCTTCGGCGTTCAGATTCTGTTCATCCAGCTGTTCGTCAGCCATAAAATCTCTCCTCTCGAATAAGGTCTGCGAGCATTACTCGCGCGTCTGCCGGCTATATGGGGTCGCAAAACCCAGGTTCAAGGGCCGGCAAGGCAGCTTGCGCACATTCGCTCATAACCCATGGCAATCAGAACGACGCGCTGATAACCAAATTGAACTAAACACCAGCATTGTCAGCGGATTTGAAAACACTGTATAAATAACCAGACCTAACGCCTGGGAGCCGCCCCAATGCTGGTGCACCTGTCCGTACACAATTACGCCATCGTCGAACACCTGGACCTTGAGCTCGCCCGCGGGATGAGCGTCATCACCGGTGAAACCGGGGCCGGTAAATCGATCATGCTCGACGCCCTGGGCCTGACCCTGGGCGATCGCGCCGACAGCGGCGTGGTGCGCCCCGGGGCCGACAAGGCCGACATCCTCGCCACCTTCGACCTGGTGGACATCCCCGAAGCCCGTACCTGGCTGGCCGAACGCGACCTCGACAGCGACGGGCCGTGCATCCTGCGCCGGGTGATCACCGCCGAAGGCCGCAGCCGTGGCTATATCAACGGCACGCCCTGCCCGCTCGGCGACCTCAAGGCCCTGGGCGAGCTACTGATCGATATCCACAGCCAGCATGAGCATCAGTCGCTGCTGAAAACCGACACTCACCGCCGTTTGCTCGACGAGTATGCCGGCGCCACCGACCTCGCTCGCCAGGTTCTGCTCGCCGCCCAGCGCTGGCGCCAGACCCGCCAGGAGCTGGAGCGCTTGTCCAATTCCGGCGATGAGCAGCGCGCGCAGCACCAGTTGCTCAGCTACCAGCTCGAAGAACTGGACAACCTCGGCCTGGGCGAGAACGAACTGGAGCTGCTGGAACAGGAACACAAGAACCTGACCAACGCCGAAGCGCTGTTCGGCATCTGCCGCCAGGTTATCGACCACTGCAGCGAAAACGATTCGGGCAACGTGCTCAATGCCCTGACCGCCAGCCTCAACCGCCTGACCGCCGTGCACAACGCGCCCAAGGCCCTGGGCGAGGCGGCCACCCTGATCGCCAGCGCGCAAATCCAGGTAGAAGAAGCCGTTGGCGAGCTGAACCGCTTCCTCGACAACTTCGACGCCGACCCGGCGCGCCTGCAGCAGCTCGAAGAGCGCCTCGACACCATCTACACCCTCGCCCGCAAGCACCGGGTGCACCCGACCGAGCTGGCCGGCCTGCAGCAGCGCTTGATGGAAGAGCTGGAAAACCTCAACGCCAACGACGAATCGATCGAGCGCCTGGGTGAAGAGCTGGCCGCCTATGCCCGTCACTACCAGGACAAGGCCGGCGAACTGAGCGCCTTGCGCCAGCAAGCCGCCAGCCAGCTGGCCAGTGCGGTAGAACAGGAAATCCAGCGCCTGGGCATGCCGGGCGGGCGCTTCAGCATCGAGCTGCGCGCCAACAGCAGCGACGACCTGCAACCCCAGGGCCTGGAACAGGTCGAACTGCTGGTCAGTGCCAACCCCGGGCAACCACTCAAGGCCCTGGCCAAGGTAGCTTCCGGTGGTGAGCTGTCGCGCATCAGCCTGGCGATCCAGGTGATCACCGCGCAGACCTCGCGCATCCCGACCCTGGTGTTCGACGAAGTCGACGTGGGTATCGGCGGACCCACAGCAGAGATCGTCGGCCAATTGCTACGCCGGCTAGGCGAGCGCGGCCAGGTGCTGACCGTAACCCACCTGCCGCAAGTGGCCGCCCAGGGCCATCACCACCTGTTCGTGCACAAGGTCCGCGACAGCGATGCCACCCACACCGCCGTGGCCAACCTGGGCAAGCGCGAGCGCGTAGAAGAGGTTGCGCGCATGCTCGGCGGCATCGACCTGACCAAGGAATCCCTGGCCCACGCACGCAAGATGGTGGTCACCAGCAAGGCCTGAAGTGCGCAGCTATATAAAGCAAGCGAGCAGAAAGCACGAAGGCGACCCCAGGGTCGCCTTCAGTACTTATGCAGCGATGTAACAATTGCTTACTTTTTCTTGCGTACGTACAGAACCAGATTGTGATCAACCAGCTCGAAGCCGTGTTCGGCAACGATTTCCTTCTGACGCTTTTCAATTTCACTGTCGAAGAATTCGATGACTTCGCCGGAGTCGACGTTGACCATGTGGTCGTGGTGACCACCATCAGCCAGCTCGAATACGGCGTGGCCGCCATCGAAGTTGTGGCGTACAACCAGGCCAGCGGCTTCGAACTGGGTCAGAACACGGTAAACCGTGGCCAGACCGACGTCCTCACCCGCCTCCATCAGCGCCTTGTAAACATCCTCGGCACTCATGTGACGCTGCTCGGTAGAATCGAGCATCTGTAGAATTTTCACTCGAGGCAGTGTCACCTTGAGACCGGCTTTGCGCAGTTCGCTATTTTCAACCATGGTCAGCTTTCTCGCCGATGCTGCTTCGCAGCTTCTCTGAATACGGGTATGATCGGGGTTTACGTTGTCCAGCCAAGATAGTGGAAGTCGCCCACCGATGCAAAACACCAAGCTCTTGCTAACCAGCCTCACCTTCGTGGGACTGCTCGCACTCGCCGGTTGCTCGTTCCCCGGGGTTTACAAAATCGACATCCAGCAGGGCAATGTCGTCACGCAAGACATGATAGACCAATTGCGCCCCGGAATGACCCGTCGGCAAGTAAGGTTTATCATGGGTAATCCGCTGATTCAGGATACCTTCCACACCAATCGTTGGGATTACCTGTACAGCCTGCAGCCAGGTGGCGGCGAGCGCCAGCAGGAGCGCATGAGCATCTTCTTCAACGAGAACGATCAGCTCAGCAGCCTGTCCGGCGACTTCATGCCGGGCGTCAGCCGCGACCAGGAAATCCTGGGCGGCAGCGGCGACACCACCGTCAGCCCGACCGGCAGCAGCGAACCCGCAGCGCAGGAAAAACCTGCCAAGCCAGGCTCGCTGGAAGACACCATCCAGAAAGACGTGGATACCATCGAGGTCATCCCGGTACCGCTGCCAGAACCGCTGGACACCTCGGCGCAGTAAGCCTGCAGCGCACACAAAAAAGCCCGGATCAGTCCGGGCTTTTTCTTACCTGTAATTCAGCGTTTGGCTTTCTTGAACACCCGAGCGACCTTGGCCGCTCGCTGCTTGCGCACCTCTTTCGGATCCGCCAGCAATGGTCGGTAGATCTCGATACGATCACCCGCCTCGACCGTCTGTTCGCCGGGATTGGCAATCACCCGGCCAAAGATACCGAACTGGCAGGCCTGAACATCTGCCTCGGGAAAATGCGCGGCGATTTCCGACAGTTTTACCGCCTCATTGATCGTCGTGCCTGCTGGCACCTCGACGCTGAGCAGCACCTGGCGCTCGGCCAGCGCATACACCACCTCGACCGTTAGCAAGGTTTCAGACATGGAGTTGCTTGGCGCGCTGGCAAAAGGCGTCAACCAGGGTATTGGCGGCCTGGTTGAACAGCGGCCCCAAGGTGGCACGCACCAGTGGACCGGCGTAATCGAACGACAGGTCGAGGCTGATCTTGCAGGCTTTCTCGCCCAATGGCTTGAATACCCAGACGCCATGCAGTTGGGTAAAAGGCCCCTCTTCAAGGTTCATTTCAATGGACTGGCCAGGCACCAGCACATTGCTGGTAACAAACTGCTGGCTCATCCCTCCCTTGGCCACTTCCAGGCGCGCACGCATGTGCGTGTCGCTTTCTTCCATCACGGTGCTGGACGAACACCAGGGCAGAAACTCCGGGTAGCGCGCTACATCATTGACCAGGTCGTACAGGGCCTGGGCGGGATATGGCAGCAGCGCCGAACGTTGAATATGGGTAGTCATCCAGGGGTCAATTCCAAAGCTGAGCGGCAAACGCAACCCGAATGCCGATGGGCGCCATAGAGCGCATCAAGTGCGCGCATTGTCCGGGATTCACGGCAATGGCTCAAGCGCACTGCTACCCCGTAGCCGACAGCGCGGCGACTGCCTATAATGCCGCCCCTATGGCTAAACAAAAGAAACATCCGACAGGGACTATCGCGCAGAATAAAAAGGCGCGTCACGATTACTTCATCGAACACAAGTTCGAGGCCGGATTGGTCCTGTCCGGTTGGGAAGTAAAAAGTCTGCGTGCCGGCAAGGCGCACCTGACCGACAGTTACGTGGTACTCAAGGATGGCGAGGCCTGGCTGATGGGCAGCCATATCACGCCGCTGACAGCCGCCAGTACTCACGTCATCGCCGACCCGACACGTACCCGCAAACTGCTGCTCAACCGTCGAGAGCTGGAACGCCTGCATGCGGCCGTCCAGCAGAAGGGCTACACCTGCGTGGCCTTGTCGATCTATTGGAGCAAGCACTTGATCAAGTGCGAAATCGCACTGGGCAAGGGCAAGAAGGAATACGACAAGCGCGATACCCAGCGCGAGCGCGATTCCGACCGCGAATTGCAGCGCGCGGTGCGCAACAAGGGCAAGGAAGACTGATCCCAGTCTGACTTTGGCTCATCGCGGGGCAAGCCCGCTCCTGCAGGAGCGGGCTTACCCCGCGATTGCATCTGCGCGATTGCTAGCGCCCGCTACGCCGCTGCGCCCGTGCCACCCGCTGAACCTCCTGACGCACTTCATCGAGCACTTCCTGCACATAAGTGATGTGCCGGCTGGACACTTCGCGAGCATCCTCCGCCCGCCCTTCGACAATCGCCAGGTACAACTCACGGTGCTGGCTGATGAGCATGTCGCGGGTTTCGGCGCGCTGCTTGTACATGCCGCCGATGTTGGTGACCACGTTGCGCTTGAGCAGGTCGAACAGGCCACGAATGGTGTGCAACAGCACCGCGTTATGGCTGGCCTCGGCGATCGCCAGGTGGAAGCGCGCATCTGCCGCGCCCTCCTCGGCCCGGTCCACTTCATCAGCGCGGGCGTAACAATCCTGCAAGGTATCGAAGGCCGCCTTGAGCCGCTGACGATCCGGCTCGGTGGCGCGGATCGCCGCATAATAGGCGCAGGATGCCTCCAGTGTATGCCGGAACTCCAGCAAGTCGCGCTGCGCTTCGGGGTTGCTTTCAAGCAACTGCAGCAGCGGGTCACTGAAGGTCGAGCCAAGCGATTCGGCCACGTAGTTGCCGCCGCCCTGACGACTGACCAACAAACCTTTGGCCACCAGTTTCTGGATCGCTTCGCGCAACGACGGTCGTGACACGCCGAACTGCTCGGCCAGCGCCCGCTCGGCGGGCAGGCGCTGACCGGCCGTCAAGGTGCCCTCAAGAATCATCCCCTCCAGCCGCTCGACGATATCGTCGGACAAACGGCGTTGGCGGACCTGATCAAAAACCATCACATGCTCTCCACAATCCCGAGTGCGTTCGGGGCTGTCTATTCTGGCGCATCCGCGCCCCGCCGACACTAATCAGTTGGCAAATTTCCCTGCCGTTCAGGCCCGTGTTCCTGCACCCCTGCGACAAAAGTTTTTCCTGGGACAAATTGACACAGCCGCAGCGAGGCTTTTAACCTAGCGCCTCGACATTGTAAATTGGTCTTACCAATTATCCAATGCCAGTGCCTGACCAACAACAATTAGGGGCCACCCCATATGCAAACCTGGCAACAGCTTTACAGTCCGCTTGGCAGTCTTGGCCTGTCCGCGCTCGCGGCAGTCATCCCGATCGTGTTCTTCTTCCTCGCGCTGGCGGTGTTCCGCCTCAAGGGTCATGTGGCTGGCAGCATCACGCTGGGCCTGTCGATCCTGGTGGCGATCTTTGCCTTCCAGATGCCTGCCGACATGGCGCTCGCCGCCGCCGGATACGGCTTTGCCTATGGCCTGTGGCCGATTGCCTGGATCATTGTCGCCGCTGTCTTCCTGTACAAACTGACAGTCAAGAGCGGCCAGTTCGAAGTGATCCGCAGCTCGGTGCTGTCGATCACCGATGACCAACGCCTGCAAGTGCTGTTGATCGGCTTCTGCTTCGGCGCCTTCCTCGAAGGTGCGGCAGGTTTCGGCGCACCGGTGGCGATTACCGCTGCCCTGCTGGTGGGCCTGGGCTTCAATCCGCTCTACGCCGCCGGCTTGTGCCTGATCGCCAACACTGCACCGGTGGCCTTCGGCGCCCTGGGCATTCCGATCATCGTTGCAGGTCAGGTTACCGGTATCGATGCGTTCAAGATCGGCGCCATGACCGGTCGCCAACTGCCACTGCTGTCGCTGTTCGTGCCGTTCTGGCTGGTGTTCATGATGGACGGCCTGCGCGGCGTCAAAGAGACCTGGCCAGCCGCGCTCGTAGCCGGCTTGAGCTTCGCCGTGACCCAGTACTTCACCTCGAACTTCATCGGCCCGGAACTGCCGGACATCACCTCAGCCCTGGCCAGCCTGATTTCCCTGACCCTGTTCCTCAAGGTCTGGCAGCCCAAGCGCTCGTTCGCCGCGGCCCCCGGCAGCGTCGGCGCCGCAGTGGTCCAGAGCAGTGGCAGCCAGCCTTCGCCGTACAGCTTCGGCGAGATTTTCAAGGCCTGGTCGCCGTTCCTGATCCTTACCGTGCTGGTCACCATCTGGACCCTCAAGCCGTTCAAGGCCGCTTTCGCCGCCGGCGGTTCGATGTACAGCTGGGTGTTCAACTTCGCCATTGCGCACCTTGACCAACTGGTGATCAAGACCGCACCGATCGTCGCCACCCCGACAGCGATCCCGGCGGTGTTCAAGTTCGACCCGATTTCCGCCACCGGTACCGCGATCTTCTTCTCGGCGCTGATTTCGATGCTGGTGCTGAAGATCAATTTCAAAACTGGTCTGACCACTTTGAAAGAGACCTTCTTCGAACTGCGCTGGCCGATCCTGTCGATCGGCATGGTGCTGGCCTTCGCCTTCGTCACCAACTACTCGGGCATGTCTTCGACCATGGCCCTGGTGCTGGCCGGCACCGGCGCGGCGTTCCCGTTCTTCTCGCCGTTCCTTGGCTGGCTGGGCGTGTTCCTGACCGGTTCCGACACCTCGTCCAACGCCCTGTTCAGCTCGCTGCAGGCCACCACTGCGCACCAGATCGGGGTCAACGACACCCTGCTGGTTGCCGCCAACACCAGCGGCGGCGTGACCGGCAAGATGATCTCGCCGCAATCGATCGCCGTGGCCTGCGCCGCCACCGGCCTGGTCGGCAAAGAGTCGGACCTGTTCCGCTTCACCCTCAAGCACAGCTTGTTCTTCGCCACCATCGTCGGCCTGATCACCTTGATCCAGGCTTATTGGCTGACCGGCATGCTGGTTCACTAAAGTGTCAGGGGCCGGGCGCGTTGTGGCGCGCCCGGCAGCTCCCCTTTAACCAACGCTGCGAGACCCCATGATCATTTCTGCCTCTACCGATTACCGCGCAGCTGCCCAACGCAAGCTGCCGCCATTCCTGTTCCACTACGCCGACGGCGGTGCCTACGCCGAGCACACGCTGCGCCACAACGTTCAGGACCTGGCCGGCATCGCCCTGCGCCAACGCGTATTGAAGAATATGTCCGAGCTGAGCCTCCAGACCCAGTTGTTCAACGAAACCCTGAGCATGCCAGTAGCCCTGGCCCCGGTCGGCCTGACCGGCATGTACGCACGCCGCGGCGAAGTTCAGGCGGCCCGTGCCGCGGCGGCCAAAGGCATTCCGTTCACGATGTCGACGGTGTCGGTGTGCCCGATCGAAGAAGTGGCGCCGGCCATTGACCGGCCGATGTGGTTCCAGCTCTACGTGCTCAAGGACCGCGGCTTCATGCGCAACGCCCTGGAGCGCGCCAAGGCGGCTGGCGTCACCACCCTGGTGTTCACCGTGGACATGCCGGTACCCGGCGCCCGCTACCGCGACGCCCACTCCGGCATGAGCGGCCCGAATGCGCCGCTGCGCCGCGTCTGGCAGGCCATGACCCACCCGCAGTGGGCCCTGGATGTCGGCCTGCTGGGCAAGCCCCATGACCTGGGCAACATCTCCGCCTACCGTGGCAGCCCCACGGGCCTGGCCGATTACATCGGCTGGCTGGGTGCCAACTTCGACCCGTCGATTTCCTGGAAAGACCTGGAGTGGATCCGCGAGTTCTGGGAAGGTCCGATGGTGATCAAGGGCATCCTCGACCCGCAAGATGCCAAGGATGCGGTGAAATTCGGCGCCGACGGCATCGTCGTTTCCAACCACGGTGGCCGCCAGCTCGACGGCGTGCTGTCCAGCGCCCGCGCCTTGCCGGCGATTGCCGACGCGGTGAAAGGCGACCTGAAGATCCTCGCCGACTCCGGCATCCGCAGCGGCCTGGACGTAGTGCGCATGATTGCCCTGGGCGCCGACACCGTGCTGATCGGCCGCGCATTCCTCTATGCCCTGGC
The DNA here is from genome assembly GCF_902497775.2 of Pseudomonas fluorescens. Lineage (NCBI taxonomy): Bacteria > Pseudomonadati > Pseudomonadota > Gammaproteobacteria > Pseudomonadales > Pseudomonadaceae > Pseudomonas > Pseudomonas fluorescens. Next base: position 197,668 of record NZ_OZ024668.1, on the reverse strand, counting down.
CACCGCCGGCGAAGCCGGGGTGAAAAACCTGCTGGACCTGTTCGAAAAAGAAATGCGCGTGGCCATGGTGCTGACTGGCGCCAAATCGATCAGCGAAATCACCCGCGACTCGCTGGTCCGCGAACTGGGTGCCTGATTGCCGCGCCTTCGAATCACAGCCTGATTGACCGGGGCACGCGGCGCATCAGATGCCACTGCCCCACGAGGAGATTGCATGAGTCTGCCCACCGCGTTCCTCGACTCGGTAGCACGCCTGATACCCGCCGAGCGACGTTTCGACGATCCGCTGTCGACCCTGGCTTTCGGCACTGATGCCAGCTTCTACCGGCTGATTCCCAAGCTGGTGGTGCGGGTCGAATCCGAAGACGAAGTGGTCGCCCTGCTCAAGCTGGCCCAGCGCGAGCACGTGTCGGTCACCTTCCGCGCCGCCGGCACCAGCCTGTCCGGCCAGGCCATCAGCGACTCGGTGTTGATCGTGCTCGGTGATAACTGGAACGGTCGCGAGATTCGCGATCAGGGCCAGCAGATCCGTCTGCAACCGGGGGTAGTCGGCGCCCAGGCCAACGCCTGGCTGGCCCCGTTCGGACGCAAGATCGGCCCGGACCCTGCCTCGATCAACGCCTGCAAGATCGGCGGTATCGTTGCCAACAATGCCAGCGGCATGTGCTGCGGCACCGCGCAAAACACCTATCACACCCTGGCCGGCATGCGCCTGGTGCTGGCCGACGGCACGCGCCTGGACAGCGAAGATCCGGCCAGCGTCGCCGCCTTCGAGCAGAGCCACGCCAGCCTGCTCGGCGAGCTCGCGCGCCTGGCTCGGGAGACCCGCGCCAACACCGAACTGGCAGCGAAGATTCGCCACAAGTACCGCCTGAAGAACACCACCGGCCTGTCGCTCAATGCACTGATCGACTACGACCAGCCTCTGGATATCCTCAGCCATCTGCTGGTTGGCTCCGAGGGCACCCTGGGTTTTATCAGTGCCGTGACCTACGACACGGTGATCGATCACCCGAACAAAGCCTCGGCCCTGATCGTCTTCGCGGATGTGCAAACCTGCTGCAACGCCGTCACCGTGCTCAAAAGCCAGCCGGTTTCGGCCGTGGAACTACTCGACCGGCGCAGCCTGCGCTCGGTGCAGGACAAGCCCGGCATGCCGGCCTTTGTCCAGCAACTGTCCGACGGTGCCTGCGCGCTGCTGATCGAATCGCGCGCGGCAACCCAGGCGCTGCTGCACGAGCAACTGGCGCAGATCATGGTCTCGCTGGCGGGCTTCCCGGTGGAGAAGCAGGTCGACTTCACCGAAGACGCCAAAGAGAACGCCAAGCTCTGGGCCATCCGCAAGGACACCTTCCCCGCCGTCGGTGCGGTGCGTAAAACCGGCACCACGGTGATCATCGAAGACGTGACCTTCCCGGTCGAACAACTGGCCATCGGCGTCAATCGCCTGATCGCCCTGTTCGACAAGCACCACTATGACGAAGCGATCCTGTTCGGCCATGCCCTGGAAGGCAACCTGCACTTCGTCTTCACCCAGGGCTTTAACAACGCCGAAGAAGTCGCCCGATACCAAGCCTTCATGGACGATGTGGCGCAACTGGTGGCGGTGGAATTCGGCGGTTCGCTCAAGGCCGAACACGGCACCGGGCGCAACATGGCGCCCTTCGTCGAGCTGGAATGGGGCAGCGATGCCTACCAATTGATGTGGCAGCTCAAGCGTCTGCTCGATCCCAATGGCATCCTCAACCCGGATGTGGTGCTCAGCGAAGACCCGCAGATCCACCTGAAGAACCTCAAGCCGCTACCGGCAGCCGACGAGATCGTCGACAAGTGCATCGAATGCGGCTTCTGCGAGCCGGTCTGCCCGTCAAAAGGGCTGACCCTGAGCCCGCGCCAGCGCATCGTCATGTGGCGCGATATCCAGGCGAAAAAACGTGCCGGCAGCGATACCCGCGAGCTGGAGCGCAACTACCAGTACCAGGGCATCGATACCTGCGCCGCCACCGGCCTGTGCGCCCAACGCTGCCCGGTGGGTATCAATACTGGCGAGCTGGTGAAAAAGCTGCGCGCCCAGGCCGCCGATCATGTGAAGACCGCCGACTGGCTGGCCGACAATTTCCACACCGCCCTCAGCGGCGCACGCTTTACTCTGCAAGCCGCCAATGGCGCCCGCCGCTTGCTCGGCGTGCCGCGCTTGAGTCGCTTGAGTGCAAGCCTGAGCAAACTCAGCCATGGCCGCGTGCCGCAGTGGACCCCAGCCATGCCGCAACCGCTCAAAGCGGTGCAGTTGAGCCCGACCAGCAACGATACGCGGCCACGGGTGGTGTACCTGGCAGCCTGTGTTTCACGGGTGATGGGCCCGGCGGCGACAGATCGCGAGCAAACCTCATTGCTCGACAAAACCCGCGCCCTGCTGGAAAAAGCCGGCTATCAGGTGGTATTCCCGGACAACCAGGACAACCTTTGCTGCGGCCAGCCATTTGCCTCCAAGGGCTACGCCGAGCAGGCCGAACACAAGCGCCAGGAACTGATCAACGCTCTGCTCCACGCCAGCCGCGGCGGCCTGGACCCGATCTATTGCGACACCAGCCCGTGCACCTTGCGCCTGGTCCAGGACCTGGCCGAGACGCGCCTGGACCTGTATGACCCGGTACGTTTCATCCGCACCCACCTGATTGACAAACTGGAGTTCACCCCCCAGGACGAGCCGATCGCCGTGCACGTGACCTGCAGCACCCAGCACCTGGGCGAAAGCCAGGCGCTGATCGACCTGGCGCGGCGTTGCAGCAAGCAGGTGGTGATCCCGGAAGGCATTCACTGTTGCGGCTTTGCCGGCGACAAAGGCTTTACCACCCCGGAGCTCAATGCCCATTCGCTGCGCAGCCTCAAGGACGCGGTGCAGTACTGCAGCGAAGGGATTTCCACCAGCCGCACCTGTGAGATCGGCCTGTCGAACCATGGCGGGATCGATTATCACGGTCTGGTTTATCTGGTGGACCGCGTGACCCGGGCGCGAACAATCTGAACCCCAGGCAAGCAGTGCAGTCCATCCTTTTAGGCCCCTTTTCCCGAGGCCTTACCCGCCAAGGAGATTCACATGAAGCGTACTGCGATTTCCGGACTGTTCATTGCCGCCGCACTGCTTGCCTCCCCTGTGTTCGCGGCCGACGACCTGTGTACTACTAACCTGCAGAAAATCGATGACAACATGGCCACTAGCGGGGCTACCTCCGAAGGCCTTGACGATACGATCGCCGAGCACGTGAAAGATGCCAAGGCCGCGCAGGCGGCGGGCAACACCGAGGACTGCATTGCCATCACCAGCAAGATCCTTGAGCGCCAGGAAAAAACCGAAAAAGGCAGTAACGGCCAGTAGACCTTGTGCCGGGCGATGTCAGACCAACAGTCGACGTCGCCCGACCGATGGCGTATACTGGACCTCGAGCGTTGAAAAACGCTTACAGCTAGAGCGCAACAAATGGGGCCGATTAGGATTCGACGCCGGTAGTGAAACTCTAGGTGCATGCCGAGTTGGTAACAGAACTCGTAAATCCACTGTTGCAACTTTCTATAGTTGCCAATGACGAAAACTACGAGGGTTACGCTCTCGCTGCGTAAGCAGCTGAGCCCGCTCTCCTGGTAGCTTCGGCTCCAGCAATCACTAGGGGATGCCTGTAAACCCGAAGTGATTGTCATACAGAACAGGATCGCCGTGCAGTACGTTGTGGACGAAGCGGCTAAAACTTACACAACTCGTCCAAAGCACCCTGCCCGTCGGGCGGCTGCGGATTAACTCAATAGACACGGCTAAGCATGTAGTACCGACAGCGGATCACTGGCGGACGGGGGTTCAAATCCCCCCGGTTCCACCAAATACGCAAAACGAAAAAGGCATCTGGCGCTTGCGCCGATGCCTTTTTTGTTGCCTTCTCGAAAGCATTGCTCAAGGACGAAGCCCATGCGCCCACTGATTACCCTGGCCCTGCTCCTACTCTGTGGCGCACTACAGGCCGCGCCACAGTGCCAGGACTTCCTCGGCGCATTGGGCACCTACCCCAAGAGCATCGAGTACCTGGGCTGCCATCAGGAACCCGAACTGCAGACGGCGCCCTTGATCGCGACCTACAGGGTCAAAGGCGCCGAAGCAGCGGCGGCCGAGGCCTACCTGCAGCAAACCTATGGCATGGGCCACTTGCAGTTTTTTTGCTGCATGTGGGACTCGCTGCGCCGTTTCCACCGTGATCGACAGAGCGGCATCGGCTACGAATTCCTCATGACTTCCGAAGAGACGCCGGTCAACCAGCGCCCACAATGGCCACAGATCACGTTCTTCTACATCACCGTCAGCGTCAATACCCTCGAACCCTGACCGGCCATCAGCCTTTGGCGTATTGCAGCAGCACCTCCAGCGGATGACGCAACTGGCGGTCAGCCATGCGTTTGACCTGGCTGCGGCACGAATAGCCGGTGGCCAACGCCTCCCCCTGCTTATCCAGCTTGCCGGCCCAGGATTGCTCGAAGATGGTCCGCGAGGTGTCCTGGTTGCGCGCTTCATGGCCGTAAGTGCCGGACATGCCGCAGCAGCCGGTGGCTTCGGTGACCAGTTTCAGCCCCAGGCGGGCAAATACCTGCTCCCACTGGCTAGTGCTGGCCGGCACGTTGGTTTTCTCGGTGCAGTGGGCCAGCAGGCGGAAGGTTTCGCTGGCGCCCGCGGCCTGTTCGGGCAGCACGTCGACCAGCCATTCCTGCGGTAACAGAACCTTCGGGCAATCGCTCAGGCCTTCGACCTTCGGGTATTCCTGGCGGTACACCAGGGTCATGGCCGGGTCGAGCCCCACCAGCGGCACGCCGCAATCGGCCAGGGCCTTGAGCTGGGTGGCGTTGCGAATCGCTGCCTTGCCAAAGGCACCGAGAAAGCCCTGGACATGCAAGGGTTTGCCGTTGGCGCTGTAGGGCGCGAGGAACACCTTGTGACCCAGACGGTGGGCCAGTTCGATGAACGACGCCAGCAACGGTGTTTCGAAGTAGCGGGTGAAGGCATCCTGGACCAGCACGATGCTACGCTCGCGCTGGGCCGGGGTCAGTTCGCGCAGCGCCGGCACGCTGGCCGCGCGCACGTTGCAACGGGTCAGGGTGTTCTGCAGGTTGTAGCGGCTGATCAACGGGCTGTCGAGCATGCCGACATGACGCTCAAGCAGGCGGCTGACCCATTTCGAGCCCATCACCGCGTTATACAAGCCTGGCGCATAGGCCATATAGGGAATGCTGAACTCCAGCGAGCCGATCAGGTAATCACGCAGCGGGCGCTGGTAGCGACCGTGGTACAGCTCCAGGAAACGCGAGCGAAACTCCGGCACATTGACCTTGATCGGACACTGCCCCGCGCAGGATTTGCACGCCAGGCAGCCAGCCATGGCTTCGTAGACTTCGTGGGAAAAGTCAGCCTCGCCACGGGAACGCGCCTGGTTGTTGCGCAGGCGTTGCGGCAGCTCCTTGAGCCAGGAAGTCTTGTTCTTTGCCGCCGCCAGCACATTGATGCTGGCCGCCCCCTGCAGGCGCAACCATTCGCGGATCAGCGAGGCGCGCCCCTTGGGTGAATGCTGGCGTTCGCGGGTAGCTTTCCACGAGGGGCACATGGCGTCGTTGGGATCGAAGTTGTAGCAGGCGCCGTTGCCGTTGCAGTGCACGGCGCTGCCGAAGCTCTGCCAGACCCGCTCATCGATCTGCCGGTCAAAGTCGCCGCGCATCGGTGCTTCGTTGACCTTGATCAGGCCCTGCTCGCTGTCCGGCGGGGTGCAGATCTTGCCGGGGTTAAGCTGGTTGTAGGGGTCGAATGCACCCTTGAGCGATTGCAGCGCCGGGTACAGTGCACCGAAGAAATCCGGCACGTATTCCGAACGCAGACCCTTGCCGTGCTCACCCCAGAGCAGGCCGCCGTAACGATGGGTCAGCGCCGCTACGGCATCGGAAATCGGCTTGACCAGCGCCGCCTGGGCAGGGTCCTTCATGTCCAGGGCCGGGCGCACGTGAAGCACGCCGGCATCGACGTGGCCGAACATGCCGTAGGTCAGGCCGTAGCTGTCGAGCAAGGCTCGGAAGTCGGCAATGTAGTCGGCCAGTTGCTCGGGCGGCACTGCGGTGTCTTCAACGAACGGCTGTGGGCGCACTTCGCCTTCGACGTTGCCCAGCAGGCCCACAGAACGCTTGCGCATGGTGTAGACCCGGGTCACCGCCTCGGCGCCTTCGGCCAGGGTGTGGCCCAGGCGCTCGACGCCGGTATCTGCCTGCAAATGCGCGACGAAGGCTTGCACCCGCGCGTTCACCTCTGCCGGATCATCACCACAGAACTCCACCAGGTTGATACCCAGGGTCGGGCGCTCGGCTTGCGCCGGGAAGTATTCGGCGACGCTGTGCCAGACGATGTCCTTCATCGCCAGCATCAGCACCCTGGAGTCCACCGTCTCGATCGACAGCGGCTTGTGCGCCATCAGCGCATTGGCGTCGCGCAGGGCATCCATGAAGCTGCTGTAGCGCACGTTGACCAGCACTGCGTATTTGGGGATCGGCAGCACATTGAGCTTGGCCTCGACCAGGTAACCCAGCGAGCCTTCGGCGCCGCACAATACGCTGTTAAGGTTGAAACGCCCCTGCTCGTCGCGCAGGTGTGCCAGGTCGTAACCGGTCAGGCAGCGGTTGAGCTTGGGGAAGATGGTTTCGATCAGCTCGGCCTGGGTTTCCTGGATCTGCCGGGCCGTGCGGTACACCTCGCCGCTGCGCCCTGGCTGCGCGCAGGCCTGCTCCAGCGCCTGGTCATCGATCGGCAGGCTGTGCAAGCGCTCGCCACCGAGCAACACGCTGTGCAGTTCGAGCACGTGGTCGCGGGTCTTGCCGTAGGTGCAACTGCCCTGGCCGCTGGCATCGGTGTTGATCATGCCGCCGACGGTGGCACGGTTGGAGGTCGACAGCTCCGGGGCGAAGAACAGCCCGTGGGGCTTGAGCGCGGCGTTGAGCTGGTCCTTGACCACCCCGGCCTGCACGCGCACCCAGCGCTCCTCGACGTTGATCTCAAGGATGTTGTTCATGTGCCGCGACAGGTCGACGACGATGCCGTCGGTCAGCGACTGGCCGTTGGTCCCGGTGCCGCCCCCACGCGGGGTGAGCTTGATCTGGCGAAAACGCGGCTCGGCCATCAGCGCCGCAACCCGCGCGACGTCCTCGGCATCCAGCGGGAACACCGCTGCTTGCGGCAGGCGCTGGTAGATCGAGTTGTCGGTGGCAAGCACCGTGCGGGTAGCGTAGTCGGCGCTGAACTGACCACGGAAACCGCTGTCACGCAGGGCGGCGAGAAAATCGGAATAGTCGGCAGCAGGGGCGCTGGTCGGCAACTGGGCGATCATCAAAGGATGGCCTCTTTAATTTGGCTAATCACGGGAATATCGGAACACTTGCTGGCTGAGCATAATTAGGTCAGCCTCAAGACACTGATATGCCAATGATCCCGGAGCACGCCGCCGCGGACAACTGGATATTTCTGCCGCTATTGATGACTTTTACGAATGAATTACCGCCATCTCACGCCATCAATGTCATTGCTGCTGGCGTTCGAAGCCGCCGCCCGGCATGAAAGCTATACCCGCGCCGCCACCGAGCTGTCACTAACCCAGAGCGCGGTGAGCCGCCAGGTGCAGGCCCTGGAGCAGCAACTGGGCCTGACGCTGTTCCGCCGCGAAGGCCGTCAGGTGCGCCTGACCGATGTCGGCCGGCTGTATCAGCGGGAGATGAGCGAAGCCCTGGGCCGGATCCGTAGCGCCACCTTGCAGGCCATGGCCTATCAGTCCGGCGAAGGCAGCCTGCGCCTGGCGACCCTGCCAACTTTCGGTTCCAAGTGGTTGCTGCCGCGCCTGCATGAGTTCTACAAACTGCACCCCGGCATGCTCGTGCATATCAATTCACGCATCGAAGCCATCGACTTTGAAACCAGCGGCATCGACGCGGCCATCGTCGTCGGCAATGCCGATGTGCCGGGGCTGGTCTGTCATCGCCTGCATGCCGAAGAGTTGCTGGTGATCCTGTCGCCGGACACCGCCGCCAGCCAGGTCGACTGGTCACCGGCACGCCTGCGTGAGCAGTTGCTGCTCAATGTGGCCAACAACCCCAATGCCTGGGGCGAATGGTTTTCCCATCATGGCCTGGCGCACCGCAGCATGCGCCTGGGGCCGAGCTTCGAGCTGACTTCGCACCTGATCCAGGCCGTGCGCGCCGGCATCGGCATCGGCCTGGTGCCGCGCATTCTGGTGGCCGACGAGCTGGCCAGCGGAGAGCTGGTCAGTGTCGGTGCGCCCTTTGCCAGCCAGCGCAGCTATTACCTGATCTACCCGCCGCGCAACCAGTCGCTGGCGTCGTTGACGGCGTTTCGCGGCTGGTTGCTGGGGCAGATCTGAAGCGCGGGTTCAGATGCTCAGGCAGATCTTGCCGAAGTGCTGGTTGCTTTCCTGGTAGCGGAAGGCTTCGACGATCTGTTCCAGGTCGAAGGTCTTGTCGACCACCGGGCGCAGGCCATTACCATCGATGGCGCGAATCATTGCCTGCTGCTGGGCGCGGCTGCCGACCAGCACGCCTTGCAGGCGGATCTGCCGTACCAGCGCCTGGACCAACGGCAGGTTGCCCGCCACACCAGAGAGGATGCCGATCAGCGACACATGGCCACCAATACGTGCAGCGATCATCGACTGCTCCAGGGTCGCCGGGCCGCCCACTTCGATCACATGATCGACACCGCGGTCGGCAGTGAGCTGGCGCACCTTCTCGCCCCAGGCCGGGGTTGTGCGGTAGTTGATCAGGTGGTCGGCGCCGAGGGCCTTGAGGCGTTCGAGCTTATCATCGCTGGAGGACGTGGCGATCACCGTGGCCCCCGCCAGCTTGGCAAACTGCAGGGCGAAAATCGACACGCCACCGGTGCCTTGCACCAGCACGGTATCGCCCGGCTTGAGCGAGTCATCGGCCATCAAGGCACGCCAGGCGGTGAGGCCGGCGGTGGTCAGGGTCGCCGCTTGCGCGTGGCTGTACCCCTTGGGCGCATGGGTGAAAGAAGTTGCGCGGGCGGTGACCTGTTCGCGGGCGTAACCATCGATGCCGTCGCCCGGCACCGTGGCGAAACCTTCGACCAACGGCTGGCCGTCCAGCCAGTCAGGGAAGAAGGTGCTGACCACCGAATCGCCCACGGCGAATTCGCTCACGCCAGCGCCCACCGCGGTCACCACGCCAGCACCGTCGGCCATGGGAATACGCGGCGCAGTGGGCCCCCACATGCCGCTGACCACGGCGAAGTCGTGATAGTTGAGTGAGTTGGCGTGCAGGCGCACGCTGATTTCGCCAGCCTGCGGGGCGGCTGCCTCACGGGTGCCTACTTGCACCTTGTCGTAACCACCGCCGGTCTGGACGATAATGGCCCTGCTGGTCATGGAAATCTCCTGAGTCGATTAGGCAAAGAGCTGACCAGTCTTTGCCTGCCCCTGTCCCAGGTCAAGCACCAGCGCTTGCATAGTGCGTCAGCAAACCACAATAATGCGACTAATTATCAATTACTCGATATTGCCCCACCATGCCCGCTCCCGATCATGCTGCCCTGCACGCGCTCTACAGCGAACATAACGGTTGGTTGAAAAACTGGCTGCGCGCCCGCCTGGGCAACGCCAGCGATGCCGCCGACCTTGCCCAGGACACTTTTATCCGGGTATTGAACGCGCGCAATGCAGACACCATTCGCGAGCCGCGCAGCTACCTGGGCGCCATTGCCCATGCCCTGATGATCGACAAGTTTCGCCGCAAAGCGCTCGAACAGGCCTACCTGGACGAATTGGTGCTGCGCCCGGAACGGGTTGCCGAATCGCCGGAAAGCCGCTTGCTGATTCTCGAAACCCTGCTGGCGGTGGACCAGATGCTTGATGGCCTGGGCGAGCGCACGCGTAACATCTTCCTGGCCGTGCAGCTCGAAGGCCTGAGTTATGTAGCCACCGCCGAGCGCCTGGGGGTGTCGGTGACCACGGTGAAAAAGCACCTGATCCGCGCCATGACCCACTGCCTGCTGCTGACGGACGACTGACATGGCCCAGCCGCTGGACTATCGCACCCTCGAAGCTGCCGCCACCTGGTACGTGCAGCTCAATGCTGCGCCACCCAGCGATGCGCAGTTGCAGGCCTGGCAAGACTGGCTGGGCAAAAGCCAGGCCCATGCCCAGGCCTGGGCGCGGGTCGAAAAGCTGCAGCGTCAGCTGGGCCGCCTGCCGGCCGATGTCGCCCTGCCGACCCTGACCGGCGTACGCGCCAGGCGCCGCGCCGTGCTCAAGACCCTGGCCCTGCTCATGGCCGTCGGCGCAACCGGCTGGGCCGTACGGCAAAGCACCCCGGGCCAGGTGTGGATGGCCGAGCTGCGCACCGGTAAAGGCCAGCGCCGCCAGGTACGCCTCGACGATGGCAGCCAACTTGAACTGAACACCGACAGCGCGGTGGATATCCGCTACGACGGCCAGCAACGCCTGCTGCGCCTGTACAGTGGTGAAATCATGGTGCAGACCGCCCGTGACAGCGCGGCTCGCCCATTCATCGTCGAAACCGCTGAAGGCCGGGTGCGCGCCCTGGGCACACGCTTCAATGTGCGCAGCGACAATGGCCTGAGCCGGGTCAGCGTGCTCGAACACGCGGTAGAGGTACGCCCCCTCGACCAGCCGCTGTTGATGCTGCGCCTGGAGGCCGGGCAAAGCGTCAATTTCGATCGCAGGCAGATTGCCGCCGCCAGCACCGCCCTGCCCGGCACCGGCGCCTGGACCCAAGGCATGCTGACGGTGATCGAATGGCGCCTGGGTGATTTCATCAGCGAACTGCGCCGCTACCGCCCCGGCATATTGCGCTGCGCCGAGGGCATCGCCGACTTGCGTCTGTCTGGCGCCTTTCGCCTCGAGGACACCGACACCATCCTGGAAAACCTCGATGCGTCGTTGCCGGTCAGGGTGCGCTACATGACCCGCTACTGGGTCAGCATTGAAGCTGTCTGAAGAAATTTCGCACAAAGGGTTGCCGATTTTCATTCTCATTCGGCTACGCAGTTAAAGCGGCAAATTTCGACCGCACCTCTGCCCAGCCAATCGAAGGAAATCCTGCATGACCCCGACTTGTCCGCGCGCACCCCGCCCTCTGGTTCGCGCTGTCCACCTGGCGCTGTTCGGCCTGACCCTGGCGCCCCTGCCACTGCTCGCGCTGCTACCGGCCCAGGCCATGGCGCAGAGCGCCAGCACGCAGTTCCAGATCGCCCCGGGCCCGCTGGGCACCACCCTGAGCCTGTTCGCCACGCGCGCCAACATCACCCTGTCGTTCGATGCGCGCCAGACCCAGGGCCAGCAGTCGGCCGGCCTGCAAGGCAACTACTCGGTCGAAGAAGGCCTGGCCCGCCTGCTCAGCGGCACCGGTCTGCAGGCCCAGCGTCAGTCCAACGGCGGCTACGTGCTGGTGCCCGTTAGCAGCGGCGCAACGATGGAACTGGGCGCCACCAGCATCAACGCCCAGGGTCTTGGTGAGACCACCGAGGGGACCCATTCCTACACCACGGCGGCGACCCGTACCGCGACCAAGCTGCCGCTGTCGATCCGCGAGACGCCACAAACCATCACCGTGGTCACCCGCCAGCAGATGGACGACCAGGGCGCCCAGAGTATTTCCGATGTGCTGCGCAATACCCCCGGCGTGTCGGCGCAAACCTATGACAGCGACCGTACCGAGTTTTCCAGCCGTGGCCTGGTGATCACCAACTACCAGTACGACGGCGTCAACACCGTATATGACGGTGTGTACGGCGAAGGTACCGCGCATGTCGACATGGCCATCTATGACCGGGTGGAGGTGCTCAAAGGCGCGACCGGCCTGATGACCGGCTCCGGCGACCCGTCGGCCACGGTCAACCTGATCCGCAAAAAGCCTACCGCGCAGTTCCAGGGTTCGCTTACCGGCAGCGCCGGCAGCTGGGATAACTACCGTGGCGAAGTCGATGTCTCCGGCCCGATCAACAGCAGCGGCAGCGTGCGCGGGCGCTTCGTCAGCGCCCAGCAGGACAAAAAGGGCTACCAGGACCATTACCAGCAGAGCAAAGAGGTGTACTACGGCATCCTCGAAGCCGACATCACCCCAGACACCCTGCTGACCGTCGGCATCGACCAGCAGACCACCACGCCGCGTGGCAGCTCCTGGACCGGCAACCCGGTGTACTACACCGACGGCGGCCGCACCGATTTCTCCCGCTCGTTCAACCCGGGCGCCGACTGGAGCCGCCGCGACTTCCAGAACCGCACCTACTTTGCCTCGCTGGAACAGGCGCTGGCCAACGACTGGTCGCTCAAGCTCAGCGTCAACCAGCTGCAAAGCGACCACGACACCCGACTGGCCTCAGCCAGTGGCGGTGCGCCGGATCGCAATGGCGACGGCATGTACTTCTTCTGGGGCCGCTGGGAAGGCCATCGGGTGCAGAACAGCGCCGACCTGAACCTCTCCGGCCCGTTCACCCTGTTCGGTCGCCAGCATGACCTGGTCGTCGGCCTGGACACCAACCATTCACGCCAGACCGGCGCCACCTGGGACACCAGCGAATTCACCATGGTGCCAGGCAGTATCTTTGACTGGGACGGTCACATCGGCGTGCCGAACTTCCCGAAAAACGGCAAGTACGAGCAAAAGAAAAGCCAGAACGGCGCCTACATCGCCACCCGCCTGCACCCGACCGACGACCTCTCGGTGATCCTCGGCACCCGGGTCAGCACCTTCAAGTACAGCGACAACTACGATTACGACGGCCTCAACCCGACCTTCGCGGACAGCCAGTCCGGCTACAAGCAGCACGGTGTAGTGACTCCGTACGCAGGTGTTGTCTATGACCTGGACGACACCTACTCGGTGTACGCGAGCTACACCTCGATCTACCAACCACAGAGCAACAAAGACATCAACGGCGCCACCCTCGACCCGGTCGAAGGCGACAGCTACGAAACCGGCCTGAAAGCGGCCTACTTCGATGGCAAGCTCAACGCCAGCCTGGCGCTGTTTCGCATCGAGCAGGACAACGTTGCCGAGTCGATCGGCACCAACCCTGCGACCAACGAAGGCATCTACAAAGCCACCAGCGGCGCCACCACCCAGGGCATCGAACTGGAAGTTGCCGGTGAATTGCAGGAAGGCTGGAACCTCTCGGCAGGCTATACCTATGCCCGCTCGCGCGATGCCGACGAGCAGCGCATCTATGGCTTCCCGATGAGCACCAGCAAGCCCGAGCACCTGGTGCGGATGTTCACCACCTATCGCCTGCCGGGGGTACTGGACAAGGTGACCGTGGGCGGTGGGATCAACTGGCAGAGCGCGTTCTACGGCAAGATCTACAACCGTTCGGTGAACGACTACACCTTCATCAAGCAAGGCGGCTACACCCTGGTCGACCTGATGACCCGTTACCAGTACAACGAACAGCTGAGTTTCACGGTCAATGCCAACAACGTGTTCGACAAGCGCTACCTGACCGGGCTGGGCAACTTCGATACCACCTACTACGGTGATCCGCGCAATGTGATGCTGACTACGCGCTGGGAGTTCTGAGGCCGCTTCGCGGGTCAAGCCCGCTCCTGCACACAGAATGTGGGAGCGGGCTTGACCGGCGATGAATTCAACTCAATTGTCGAGCATCACCTGCAACGCCCGGCAATCCGCCGCATGCCAGTCGGCCAGTTCCGGCCACGGGTTGTCCGGCAGGTTGACCAGAATCGTCCGCGCTCCCGCTGCCCGGCCGCAGTCCAGGTCAAAACGGTAGTCGCCGACCATGACCATCTCGGTCGGCGCCACGTCCCAGGCTTGGGCCAGCTTCAACAAGCCACCCGGGTGTGGTTTGGGCGGTGCTTCATCGCGACCGACGATATGCTCGACGGCAAAGCAGTCGGCCAGGCCGATCGCCTCCAGGGTGATATGCGCAAGCTCCCGGGCATTGCGGGTAAGGATGCCTAGCTGGCACCCACGCGCAGCCAGATCGCGAACCAACTCCACAGCCCCTGCGGCCGGGCGCGAACCAATCGCCAATTCACGCTCATGCTCCAGCAACCAGGCATGCTTGGCCGCGGCTTCAGCAGCCGGCAAGGCAGCCAGGTGAGTAAGGATGTCATGGTTCTGGGGAATTTCCAGCGCCTCCTTGATCGCCGCAAAATCATGCACGGCAACGGTCAGGGTGCCGTCCATGTCGAACACCCAGTGGCGAATCTGCTGCAGGCTCATTGCCAATCCTGGCGATGACGAATCAGGCCTTCCTGGCACGACGAGGCCACCAGTTGTCCGGCTTGATTGTAGATACTGCCGCGGGCAAAACCACGGGCATTGCCGGCCCACGGGCTGTCCATGGCGTACAACAGCCACTCATCGGCGCGCAGGTTGCCGTGGAACCACAGCGCGTGATCAAGGCTGGCGATCTGCATGTCCTTCTGCCACACCGATTTGCCATGGGGCAGCAGCGAGGTGGTCAGCAGACCAAAGTCCGAGGCGTAGGCGAGCATGTACTTGTGCAAGGCCGGCACATCCGGCAGGTTGCCATCGGCGCGGAACCAGACGTACTTCACCGGGTCACCCGGCTTGGGGTTGAACGGGTCTTCGGCGGTCACCGGGCGCATTTCGATCGGCTTGGCGCAGAGCATCTTGTCGCGGATGGCTTCAGGCAGGCGGTCGGCCATGCGCTTGGCCAATTCGACTTCCGACGGCAGGCTCTCCGGGCCGACCACCTTGGGCATCTGGCTCTGGTGCTCGAAGCCTTCTTCGTCGTACTGGAACGAGGCGCTGCAGGTGAAGATGGTCTTGCCCTTCTGGATCGCCGTCACCCGCCGGGTGCTGAAGCTGCCGCCATCGCGCACCCGGTCGACCGAATAGACCACCGGCATGCTGGCATCGCCCGGGCGCAGGAAGTATCCGTGCAACGAGTGCACGTGGCGCGCCTCTTCGACGGTCTGGCTGGCCGCCGACAACGACTGGCCCAGCACCTGGCCACCGTACAACTGGCGGAAACCCAGGTCCTGGCTTCGCCCGCGGAACAGGTTTTCCTCGATCGATTCCAGGCTCAGCAGGTCAACCAGATCGTCCAACACGTGGCTCATTCAAGATTCTCCAAGGCAATGCGCAACTGCGGCAAATAATACAGGGTTTGTCATTGCCAGCCTGTATGTTGTGCAATTCAGCCGCGCAGGGTGGCCTGCCACTGGGCACGGTCGATGCGGTACAGCACATGCGGTCGCAAGGGGTCGCCAGGCTCTAGCTTGGGGTGTTCGAAGCTGCCGGCCAGGTCCTGCTGCATGCCAATGGCCTGCATGACTTTTTGCGACGGCAGGTTGCTCTCGGTGGTGAATGACACCACCTGTTCCAGGCCCAGTTGCGCGAAGGCGCAACGCAGGCTGGTCCAGGCCGCTTCACTGGCGAACCCCAGCCCCCAATGACGCCGGGCCAGGCGCCAGCCGATCTCCACCGCCGGGGCGAAGTCGGCGGCAAAACTCACATTGAGCAGGCCGGTCATGCCGATGAACGCGCCGGTATCCTTGCGCTCCAGGGCCCACAGGCCATAGCCGTATTCATTGAAGTGGCCGCGAATCCGGCCGATCAGCGCGGCGCTCTCGACTCGGGTCAAGGGTGCGGGGAAGTAGCGCATCACCATTGGGTCGGCGCACATCGCGGCAAATTCCGTGAGGTCGTCATCCTGCCATTGGCGCAGCAGTAGCCGTGCGCTTTCCAGTTGCAGTATCGGGGTCATGCTCGGCTCCTTATCCACAGCCTGCAGTTTACAGCGTAGGCTGTTCATCGGCTGCAGGCGTCGCACTGCGGGTAGCACAACCGGGCAAGGAGCTGGCAAGATCAATGCGTGCTCTAACCAAGACCCTGCCATGCCCCTGCCGCTGATCTACCACGACGACTACAGCCCGGACTTCCCCGCCGAGCACCGCTTTCCGATGGACAAGTTCCGCCTGTTGCGCGATCACCTGGTCGCCAGCGGCCTGACCACGGACGCGGCGCTGCTACGCCCCGAGATTTGCCCCAACGACATCCTCGCCCTGGCCCATGACCGCGCCTATATCGAGCGCTACATGCACGGCGAGCTGTCGCGTGAAGACCAGCGCCGCCTCGGCCTGCCCTGGAGCGAAGCCCTGGCGCGGCGTACCGTACGTGCGGTGGGCGGCTCGCTGCTGGCTGCAGAACAGGCGCTGGAGCATGGCATCGCCTGTCACCTGGCAGGTGGCACCCATCACGCGCACTACGATCACCCAGCCGGTTTCTGCATCTTCAATGACCTGGCAGTGATCAGCCATTACCTGCTGGAAGCCGGGCGGGTGCACAAGGTGCTGATCTTCGATTGCGACGTGCACCAGGGCGACGGTACTGCGCGTATCCTCCACGACACCCCTGACGCCATCACCGTGTCGCTGCATTGCGAGCAGAACTTTCCGGCGCGCAAGGCCGAGAGTGACTGGGACATCCCCCTGCCACGCGGCATGGGCGACCAGGCCTACCTGAAGGTGGTCGATGACGCGCTCAACTACTTGCTGGCGCTGTATCGCCCGGACCTGGTGCTGTACGACGCCGGGGTCGATGTGCACAAGGACGACGCCCTGGGTTACCTGCAACTCACCGATGAAGGCGTCGCCGCGCGTGACGAGAGCGTGTTGCGCCACTGCCTGGGGCGGGACATCCCGGTCGTCGGGGTGATTGGCGGCGGCTACAGCAAGGACCGCGAGGCCCTCGCCCGCCGTCACGGGATACTGCACCACAGCGCCAGCCGCGTGCTGGGTTACTCACAATGACTGTGGAACCGCCTGTGGATAACCTGCGGGAAAGCCGATCAAAGCCTTTATCCACCTGGCCTTGGGAGCGCTGTACATTTTTTGAACAGTGTTTCCTCGCGCCCCGCTAAGGTAGAATGCCGGCTCTTTTTCCCAGCTTGCAGCCGACCATGACCGACACCCGCACCACCGACCGCCCACACGTTGCCATTATCGGAGGCGGGCCGGCCGGGTTGATGGCCGCCGAAGTGCTGAGCCAGGCCGGGATCGCTGTCCAGTTGTACGACGCCATGCCCTCGGTGGGCCGCAAGTTCCTCCTGGCCGGGGTCGGTGGCATGAACATCACCCATTCCGAGCCTTACCCGGCGTTCATCGCCCGCTACGCCGAGCGCACTGATGAAATTGCCCGCCTGCTCGAAGGCTTCGATGCCGACGTGCTGCGCCAGTGGATTCACGACCTGGGTATCGAAACCTTCGTCGGCAGTTCCGGCCGGGTGTTCCCCCGCGACATGAAAGCCGCGCCGCTGCTGCGCGCCTGGCTTAAGCGCCTGCGCGACGCCGGAGTAGTTATCCACACCCGCCATCGCTGGCTGGGCTGGAATGCCGATGGTAGCTTGCGGATCGCTTATCCACAGGGCGAGCTGGCGCTCAAACCGACAGCCACCGTTCTGGCGCTGGGCGGCGGCAGCTGGGCGCGGCTGGGTTCCGATGCGGCCTGGCTGCCCTGGCTGCAAGCGCAAGGTGTGCAGATCGCGCCCTTGCAGGCGGCCAACAGTGGCTTCGAGGTCGAGCACTGGAGCGCGCTGCTCAAGGACAAGTTTGCTGGCGCACCGCTAAAGAACATCGCCCTGAGCCTTGCCGGCCAGGCGCCGCGCCTGGGCGAGTGCGTGCTCACCGCACAAGGGCTGGAAGGCAGCCTGGTGTACGCCTGGTCGGCGCAGATCCGCGAAGCGATCAACCGCGATGGCAGCGCCAGGGTGCTAATCGACCTGCTGCCCAACCGGCCTGTGGATAAAATCCAGCAGGCCCTGGCCAAGCCCCGGGGGTCGCGCTCGATGGCCAAGCACTTGCACAGTCAACTTGGCCTGGACGGGGTCAAGGCGGCACTGCTGCGCGAGCAGACCGATCAACAGACCTTTGCAGACCCAACGTTACTGGCGCAGGCGATCAAGGCCTTGCCAATCACCCTGGTGCGCCCTCGCCCGCTGGATGAAGCGATCAGCAGTGCTGGCGGGGTGACCTTCGAAGCGCTGGATCAGCGTTTGATGCTCACGCAGATGCCCGGCGTGTTCTGTGCCGGTGAAATGCTCGACTGGGAAGCGCCGACGGGCGGCTATCTGCTGACGGCCTGTTTTGCCAGTGGGCGCAAGGCCGGGTTGGGGCTGCTGGAGTGGCTAAACGGTTGAACAATCGCCGGTCAAGTCGGAGCGGCGGTGCGACGCCTCGACTTGACCCGCGATGGCGTCTTCAAGGCTTGCGCTTGCGCGGCCCGGTATTGAAGGTCGGCACCTTGCGCACCGGCTTGGCCTGCGGCGCTGCCGCGGGCGTTTCAGCGCTGTCCATCCAGCGCCCGAGGCTGCGTTTGCTGCTGCTTTCCTTGGGCTTCTTCGGCTTTTTCGGCTTCTTCAACACCTGGCCGCTGGCGTCGGTCATCGGCACCTTGTGGTCCGGAATGAAATCCGGCTCTTCATGGCGCGGCAAGGTCTTGCGGGTCAGGGTTTCAATCGCCGAGAGCAACTGCACTTCATCGGCGCACACCAGCGAAATCGCCTCACCCGTGTTGCCCTTGCGCCCGGTACGGCCGATACGGTGAATGTAGTCCTCGGCCACGATCGGCAGGTCGAAGTTGACCACCAGCGGCAAGTCGTCGATATCCAGCCCGCGCGCCGCCACGTCGGTGGCGACCAGGATCTGGATCTCGCGGGCCTTGAAGCTGTCCAGTGCACGCTGGCGGGTGGCCTGAGGCTTGTCACCGTGGATACCATCGGCATTGACGCCCTGGCCGCGCAGGCGCTCGACCAGTTGGTCAACGCCATTACGGGTCTTGGCGAACACCAGCACCTGCTTCCAGCGCTGCTTGCGCATCAGGTGGCTGAACAGCTCCGGCTTGCGCTTCTTGTCCACCGGCACGATCCACTGTTTGACCGTGCTGGCGGTGACGTTGCGCGGGCTGACTTCGATGCTCAGCGGGTCATTGAGGGTCTGCGCGGCCAGTTGGCGGATCTCGTCGGAAAAGGTCGCCGAGAACAGCAGGGTTTGCCGGCGTGCCGGCAAAGCGGCGTACACCGCACGCAGCTCTTCGGCAAAGCCCAGGTCGAGCATGCGGTCGGCTTCATCAAGCACCAGCGCCTGCAACTGGTTGAACTTGACCGCGTTCTGGCGAAACAGGTCGAGCAGCCGACCCGGGGTGGCCACCAGCAGGTCGACGCCCTTGCGCAGCTTCATCATCTGCGGGTTGATGCTGACGCCGCCGTACACCGCATAGGTGCTCAGCGGCAGGTGCTCGGCGTATTCACGAATGTTGGCGTGAACCTGTTCGGCCAGCTCACGGGTCGGCACCAACACCAGCGCGCGCACCGAGTTGCTGGCGACCTTGGCCCCTTCCAGGGTCAGGCGCTGCAGCAGCGGCAGGGCAAAACCTGCGGTCTTGCCGGTGCCGGTCTGGGCGGCGGCCATCAGGTCGCGGCCGGCCAGTACGGCAGGGATGGCCTGGGCCTGGACCGGCGTCGGGGTGTTGTAGTCCAGGCGCTCGAGCGCGCGCAGCAAGGGTTCGATCAGGCCGAGTTTGGCGAAAGTCATGGCAATACCGTCAGGGGAATTCAGCAATGGCGGCAGTTTACCTTGTTCAGGCCCGGCGCGTGCCGCCATTGCTATCAGCCTGGCGGTTGAAAGCGCACCTTGAGCAGGCGATCGACGCCTTCACCCAGGTAGAACGAAAAGGGCCTGCCGCTCTGGTAGGCAACCCCGCGACAAGCGTCGAATGCCTCGGGGTCGCTGCGGATGAAATACATATAAGGCTGATACCT
Source organism: Pseudomonas fluorescens (assembly GCF_902497775.2). Lineage (NCBI taxonomy): Bacteria > Pseudomonadati > Pseudomonadota > Gammaproteobacteria > Pseudomonadales > Pseudomonadaceae > Pseudomonas > Pseudomonas fluorescens. The sequence continues at coordinate 177,810 of NZ_OZ024668.1, read as the reverse complement.
GACGGTGCCAATCGAGCCAAACTCGAACACCAGCCGGTCTACCGCGTCAGGGCGCTGGATGCGCACCCGCATGCCGCCCATTTCCAGACGTTCGAGCAACTGCTGATCATCGAACAACAACTGCGCCGGCGCCTGGATCTGCTCACCGCTGGCCATGCGCAGTTTCATCTCGCCGCGCAGGTCGCTGCCACTGACGTCGAAATCGGTCACCTCGAAAGGCAAAGTGGCATGCAGCCTGGCGTTGGCTTCACAGATCATATCGGCCTGCAGCTTTTGCGCAGTCGCCAGTTCGTTGCGCCGCAATTGCACATCGATTTGCGAGAGAAAACTGAAGTACAGGGGTAGCGACATCTCGCCGAGCGCGACGACCTCTTCGGACGCCGGGCCGAAGTCGTAATAAGCCCCCACACCCAGCTTGCGCGCCTGGTGCATGTCAACCAGCAGCCGGCCACTGAGCCGGGCGGCTTCACGAGCCGGTTCGAATGACTCGAACAACGCCCGCAGATCCTGGCGCTGCCTGGCATCCAGGGCATCATCGGCAAAGCGCACCTGCAAGGCCCGGCGGCTGTCGGGATCGAGCACCAGGTCGATCTTTTGCGTATCGATGCGCTGTGCGGCCATGATCTGCTGCAGCGCCTGGACATAGCGCGGATCGATCTCGTCACTGGCGCTGTTGAGGGTGACCGACTCCTGAAAATACAGGGTCATGAAGGTGCGTCTGTCGTCGCGCAACATGACCATGCACACCACGATCACTGCCACACACCCCACGATCTTCACTGCCGTCCTGGCAAAACGTCCTTTCATTTACAGAGTTCACCTTCCACTTCGCCAACAGGTTTGGCTTTTTCCACTGCCGGCCGGCGCCACTGCGGCACTCCGATCAGCACAACGGCGCCAATGATAACCGCCATTGCCACGCATTCCTCGAAACCGATCTGCTCACCGGCAAAAACGATCCCCAGCAACACCGCCACCGCCGGGTTGACGTAAGCATAGCTGGTGGCCGCGGCCGGGCGCACATGCTTGAGCAAGTACATGTAGGCACTGAAGGCCAGAATCGAGCCGAAGAACACCAGGTAGGCCAGCGCGCCCCAACCGGCGGCGGTGGGCATCTGGGTCATGCGTTCACCGCTCAACGCACTGCCGAGCAGTAAGACTACGCCGCCTACGAGCATTTGCGCGGCGCTGGCCATCGGCCCCTGGGGCAGCGGCAGGCTTTTGCTCCATACCGAGCCGAAGGCCCAGGAGGCCGCGGCAAACAGGATCAGCGCGGCACCGAAGGGACTGGCCTGCAGGTTGGAACCGAGGTTGAGCAAGGCGATGCCACCCAGGCCCAGGACAATCCCGGCCCATTCCAGGCGGGTGTTGCGATGGCCCCAGAGCAGACCGAACATCAAGGTGAACAGCGGTACCGTGGCCACCGCCAGCGCGGCCACACCCGAGGCCACGCCTGCATGTTCGGCCAGGGTCACGCCGCCGTTGCCGCAGCTGAGCAGCAACACGCCGATGACACCCGCAGCACGCCATTGCGGCCAGGTTGGGGCCGGCGCACCGCGCCAGCGCAAGAAGCCGTAGAGCAAGGACCCGGCAATGACAAAACGCACCCCGGCCATCAGCAGCGGCGGCCAGGATTCAACACCGATGCGAATCACCAGGTAGGTCGAGCCCCAGACCAGGTACAAGGCGAGAAAGGCGCCGATCAAGACTAACGGGAAGCGACGGGAGGCAGGCATGGGGGACTCGAATTATGGGTGTCGGGCAGTTAGTTTAGAAAGGCAGCACAGTAAACATAAGTTACAAAACCTGTTTAAAGGAACCGTACACTTTTGAAACAACGGATCTTTTGGTCTTTTACCTTTGAATCAACAACCACCCAATGGAAACCCATGGACAAGTACGATCGCATGCTCCTCAGCGCCCTGCTGGACAACGGCCGCGCCTCCTTCGCCGAGCTCGCGCGCAAGGTCAACCTCTCCGCCCCGGCGGTGGCCGAGCGGGTGGCCAAACTTGAGGCCAGCGGGGTGATAACCGGCTATCAGGCCAAGGTCGACCTGGAGAAGATCGGCCTGCCGATCCAATGCGTGATCGAGTTGCGCCTGGCCAGCCATGGCAACCAGCAGACCTATGAAGAACTCACGCAGATCCCGCAACTGACCGAGTGCCACCGGGTGACCGGCGACCCCTGCGTGATCATGCAAGCGGCGGTGGGTTCGATGCCGGAGCTCGAAGAGCTGATCAACCGGATTGCCCAGTTCGGCTTCAGCAAGACCTCGATCATTCTCTCCAGCGCCGTGGAGCGGCGCCTGCCGCTGGGGCACCTGGAGCACAACGGCAAGAAGGCCTAGCGATAGGTTTTCAGCGCTTCGCCGATTTTCGCTGCGGGGACTTTTTGCAGGCTGCAGAACAGCTGGTGCGAGACCGCATTGATGCCCTGCTGACGCAGTTGCCCAGCCAGGTGCTGGGCGAGGTTGGCGGCCATTTGTGCATCGGCCATGGCCCGGTGAGCGGTGCCGGTGTCGGGCAGGCCAGCCCAACGGGTCAGGGTGCCGAGTTTGTGGTTCGGCGCCGATGGCATCAGGCGCCGCGCCAGCAACATCGAACAGGCAAACCGCTGACTGCGGCTACGGCCGATCTGCGCCAGCTCATAGTCCCAGAACTTCTGGTCGAACGAGGCGTTGTGGGCGAGCATCGGCGTATCACCGACGAACTCGGCCACCTCGTTCATCACCCGGGCAATCGGCGGTGCGCTGCGCAGCATGGCGGTGGTGATGCCGGTCAGGCCGGCGACAAATGCCGGTACTGGCACCCCGGCATTCATCAGGCTTTGATAGCGCTCGACGATGCGCCCGCGCTCCAGCATGACCACCGCCACTTCCGTGGCCCGGCAACCGGCGCCGGGTGAAATACCGGTGGTTTCAAAGTCGATGACAGCGATACGTTCCAAAACGACAACCTCAGAAATCTTAATGCTTGAGCAGCAGGCTGCCCTCGATGGGCACATAACGACTGGCAGCGCGAATCAGTGAATTGGCGGTCAGCCCCGGCACGCCATAGGCGACGGCCTGAATGCCGTGACGGCTGATGACCCGCTCGAGCAGCAGGTCGAAATCGCCATCGCCGGAGGCCAGCACCACCTCATCGACCCGCGCGGCGGCGTCGATTACATCAAGGGTGATGCCCACGTCCCAGTCGCCCTTGGCCGAGCCGTCGCTGCGCTGGATATAGGGTTTGAGTTTGACCGTGAAACCGAGGTTGCGCAGGATCTGCTGAAACTGCTGCTGCTTGCTGTCGCCGCGGTCGATGGCATAGGCCACCGCTTCGACGATCTGCCCGTGCTGGCTGATGTCGGCCCACAGCGCCGCGTAGTTGAAGTGGCAACCGTAGGCCTGGCGCACGGTGTAGTAGAGGTTTTGCACATCGGCGAATACCGCGATCTTCTTCACCGCTTTTCCTCATGGCGCCACGGCGCTGTTGCCGGCCGCCGCACACCGGGGCCGTTTCGGCGCCCAGTATGCCAGCCCACGAGCCATGCGGGTAAGCGCAGTCAGACGAAGCTGTCGTCGTCGCCGCCGAAGAAGCCACCGTCGTCGCTGCCGTAGTCGGTGTCCATAAAACCGCCTTGATCATTGCCATAGCCACCGTTGTCGGCCGTCAGGCGTTGCTCGTCGTTGCTGCCCCAGCCGCCCGTATCGCTGGCAGGCGCCGGTTCTTCCTTGATCACCTCGACCACTTCTTCAGGCTGCGAGCGATGGTTGAACAGGCTACTGATGCCTTGGGCGAGCATCACCCCGCCGGCCACGCCAGCGGCAGTTTGCAGCGCGCCACCGAGGAAGCTGCTGGCACCGCCACGGGCCGGAGCCTGGGCGGGAGCTGCGTTGAAACCCTGCTGCTGGGCAGGCGGGCTGAATGACTGGCGCGACGGTTCGCGCCAGCCACCGCCACTGGCGGGAGCGCCGGCGGCTGCCGGGTTCTGCACGGACTGTGGGTCGCGGGTACCGCTGCCGAAAATGCTCGACAGGAAGCCGCCGCTGCTGCTCGGCGCGGTGGCGGCAACCTGGGCCTTGGCCTGCTTCAACTCGACCTGCAACTGCTTGTTCTGTTCATCCAGGCGCTTGAGCGCCGCTTCCTGCACCAGGATCGCCTGGGCCATGTAGTAAGGCGCCGCCGGTTGCTGCTGCAGGTGTTCGGCAATGCGTGCCTGGGCCTGAACATCGCGCGGCACGGCCGGGTCCTCGGCTTGCTTGAGCCGACCGAACAGGCCGTCGATCAGGGTTTGTTCTTCACTGTTCATGGGCAACCTCACTGCAAAAGCGGAAAAATCGAGTACAGGTAAAATGGGGTGCCCGGGCGGTGGATTCAACACAAGCCGGGATTAAACTTTCTTCAGGTTGGCCAGCGCCTGGGCTAAAGTGACGCCCTGCTTTTCTTCAATTGCGATATCGACCGATGAATCCGCTTAGTGTTCTGCGCGACTCCCTGTATTTCTTTCGCCGCCACCTGCTGAGCATTGCCCAGCTTTGCCTGCCGCTGGTGGTGCTGGAAACCCTGTGCACCCAGCTGTTGTACCAGCAACTGGGCGAGGAAGCCTCGCCAGGCTATGGCATGCTGGTCAGCCTACTGTTCTACCCGCTGTACAGCGCCGCGCTGATCCTCTACCTCGACACCCGCAGCAACGGCTACACCCCGCTCAAGCGTAACCTGCTGGCCATGGCCTTGCGCCTGTGGCCATCGTTCGCCCTGATGGTGATGCTCAGCTCACTGCTGATCATGGCCGGCGTGGCACTGTTCATCATCCCTGGCATCTGGGTCATGATCCACCTGGTGTTTGCCGAGTATGCGCTGGTGCTGCGCGGCCTGCCGCCGATCGAAGCCATGCGTACCAGCTTTCAGATGACCACCGGCAATTTCTGGCGCATCTTCAGCTGCATCCTTGGTGTGCTGGCGCCGTTGTGGCTGATCGACGGCCTGAGCATGATGCTGGTGCCCGAGCCTACCGCGCTGGTGCAACTGGCCATGGACAGCACCAACAGCTTCCTGCAGTTGTTCAGTACCGTGGTGATGTTCCGCCTGTACATGCTGGTCAGCGAACCGGTGGCTGCCCCCCCGGCATCCTGATCTGGTGATCGGACGAACGGCTCGGGTATGCTTGGCGGTGACCTGCCAAGCCAAGCCGAGCCGATGATCCGACTACTGCGCAACGCCCTGCTGACCCTGCTTGTTCTGTTCGCCCTGCTGTGGGTGCTGGCCAGCCAGTTGAGCTGGCAACCCGAGCCGCGCGAAACCCTGCCGGTCAGCTGTCGTGCCAGCAATGCGGCGCTGGTGCCGGGCCAGGTGCTCAAGGTGATGACCTGGAACGTGCAGTACCTGGCCGGCAAACGCTACGTGTTCTGGTACGACCAGGGCCATGGCGACGACACCCGCCCCACCCCTGAAGACCTCGCCTTCAACCTCGACGAAGTGGCTCGGGTGATCCGCACCGAGCAGCCGGACATCGTCCTGCTCCAGGAACTGGACAACAATGCCAAGGCCAGCGGCTACCAGGACCAGTTGACGCTGCTGCGCGAACGGCTGGTGGATATCTACCCCTGCGCGGTGCAGGCCTACGACTGGAAAGCTGATTTCGTCCCCGACTGGCACATCTTCGGCAGCGTCGGCCGTACCCTTGCGACCCTGAGCCGCTACCCGATCAAACAGGCCGAGCGCCTGCAATTGCCGGTCGATGCCAGCAATGCTTGGCAGCGCTTGCTGCAACCGCAGCAGGCGATTCTTGCCAGTTACTTGCCGTTGCGTGATGGTGGCCAGTTGGCGGTGCTCAACACCCGCCTGGCGGCTTTTGCAGCCGGTAGCGACATTCAGCGCCAGCAGGTACAGCAGCTAACCCATCTGCTCGACAAGCTCGAAAGCCAGGGCACGCCCTGGTTGATCGGCGGCGACTTCAACCTGCTGCCGCTTGGCCAGTACCGCCGCCTGCCAGCCGAACTGCGCGGCCAGTACAGCGCCGACAGCGACCTGCACCTGCTCTGGGACAAGTACCCGATGATCCCCAACAATGCCGAAGCCAGCGGCGCCGAGCGCGCGACCTGGCTGACCCACTACCCCAACGACCGCAACCTGCAAGGGCCGGACCGCACCCTCGACTACCTGTTCCACAGCCCGAAACTGCAGCGCCTGGGGGCGCAGGTGATCCAGCAGGACACCCTGGAGATTTCCGATCACCTGCCAGTGACAGCGCGCTTGCTGTTGCCTGTGCAGCCGTGACTATTTGCGCGGCTTGGCCCGTGCCGTAGCTTCGGCCACCAGCGGGTCATCCGGCCAATAGTGCTTGGGGTAGCGCCCCTTCAGATCCTTCTTCACCTCTGTATAGGTACTGCGCCAGAAGTTGGCCAGATCCTGGGTCACCTGCACCGGCCGGCGCGCTGGCGACAGCAGGTGCAGCAAGACTTGCTGACGGCCCTGGGCGATGCGCGGGGTTTCGGCCAGGCCGAACAATTCCTGCAAGCGCACAGCAAGGATCGGTGGGGTTTCGCTGTAGTCCAGGCGGATGTTCGAACCCGAGGGCACGCCCAGGTGAACCGGCGCCCATTCATCCAGGCGCTGGGGCAGCGGCCAGGGCAGCAGGTTACGCAGGATCGACGAGAGATCGAGCTGGGCGAAATGGCTCAAGCGGGTGACCTTGCCCAGGTAGGGTTGCAACCAGTCGGACAGGCTCGCCAGCAACGCGGCATCGCTCAAGTCCGGCCATTGGCTTTCGCCACTGCTTGCCAGGTCGAGTTGGCGCAACAGCGCCACTCGTGCCTGCCACTGGCGCAGCTCGGGGGTCCAGGACATTAGCTCCAGGCCCTTGCGCCGCACCAGCTCCAGCAACGCCCGCGCGCGGGCATCCTCATCCAGGCCGGTCAACGGCTCTCGGCTTAGCACCAGCTCACCCACCTTGCGCTGACGCTCGGCGCGCAGGACGTTTTCGCGTTCGTCCCAATCGAGGATATCCAGGCTGCGCACCTGTTCGGCCAGTACCCCATCGAACAACGCCGGCTCGAAGTCGGCGGCAAGATAAATGCGCTCCTCACGCTGGCCCTGGCGGCTGCCCAGGTCGGCAATCACCAGCCACGAATGTTTCATCAAGGCATCGGCTTCGCCGAACAGTGCGGCGCGACCGTTGGCCAGGCGATATTGCGCACCGCCGGCACGCCGCTGTTGCGCGACCCGGTCGGGATAGGCCAGCGCCAGCAAGGCGCCCAGCCAGCGCGAATGGTCAGGGTCGGCTACGGCTGATACAGCTTTGCCCCGCAGGTAACCACGGTACTGGCGGGCCAGTTGCCGGGCGCGCTGCACACCGCCCTGCCCGCCTTTGGCCGCGCGGGTTTCGCCGCTGAGCAGGGCCAGGCGGCTGTGCAGGTCGGCACCGCCGCCGCGCAAAATGTCACGTTCAGCGAGCAATGCGGCGACGTCGCAGGCCATGTCGGCCAGGCCCAGGTCCTGGCCGCGCAACAGCAAATGGGCGATGCGCGGATGCGCCGGCAATTCGGCCATGGCCTGGCCATGAGGGCTGAGGCTGTCCTGACTGTCGGCCTTGAACGCCCCCAGGCGTTGCAACAGGTCCAGCGCCTGGCCGTAGGCGGCGGCAGGCGGCTGGTCGAGCCAGCGCAGTTGCGTAGGCGTGACGCCCCAGCGCGACAGCTGCAAAGCCAGCCCAGCCAGATCGGCCTGGAGAATTTCGGCCGCGCCATACGCCGCCAGTTGCTCGTGCTGGGCTTCGGACCACAAGCGATAGCAGACACCGGGCTCCAGGCGCCCGGCACGACCGGCGCGCTGGGTGGCACTGGCACGGGAGATGCGCTGGGTGTCCAGGCGGGTCATGCCGCTGCCTGGGTCGAAGCGCGGTACCCGGGCAAGGCCGGCGTCGACCACCACGCGCACGCCGTCGATGGTTAAGCTGGTTTCGGCGATATTGGTCGCCAGCACCACCTTGCGCAGGCCGGCTGGCGGGGTGTCGATGGCCGCGCGTTGGGCATTGAGGTCGAGCTCGCCATGCAGCGGGCACAGGAGGATATCGCGGCGATCGCCGAGGGCGTCCTGCAACGACTGATGCACGCGGCGAATCTCTGCCTGGCCCGGCAGGAACACCAGCACACTGCCCGATTCGTCAGCGATGGCCTGAAGCACCGTATCGACCACCCGCGGCTCGATGAACTCGCCCGGCTGAAACGGCCGGCCCCAACGAATATCGACCGGGTACATGCGCCCTTCGCTGCTGACTACCGGGGCATCGTCGAGCAGGCTCGACAGACGCTCGCCTTCAAGGGTGGCCGACATCAGCAGGATCTTCAGCGGCGGCTCGTCACGCAACAGTTCACGACCATTGAGGCTCAGGGCCAGGGCCAGATCGGCATCGAGGCTGCGTTCATGGAACTCATCGAAGATCAGCAGGCCCACACCGTCCAGCGCCGGGTCGGCCTGCAAACGACGGGTGAGAATCCCTTCGGTGACCACCTCGATGCGCGTGTTCGGCCCGACCTTACTGTCCAGGCGAATGCGGTAACCGACCGTTTGCCCGACCTGCTCACCCAGCTCGCTGGCCAGCCGTTCGGCCGCCGCCCGCGCCGCCAGGCGCCGCGGTTCGAGCATGAGAATGCGCTGCCCGGCCAACCACGGCTCATCGAGCAGCACAAGCGGTACACGGGTGGTCTTGCCGGCGCCGGGCGGCGCTTCGAGCACCGCTTCGTGGCGCTGATTCAAGGCGGCGCGCAAGGCTGGCAGTACGGCATCGATCGGTAATGATTTCATGGTGGTCCTCAAGCAATCCGCCGAGTATAACGGCGAACCGAGCCTGCCTTATCATGGTCTTAGCTATAGATACAGGCTCTTTGCCTGTATCTTTGTCGCCTTCATTCCGGAGATTTCCATGCGTATTCCCTCCCGTGTCATTGGCGGCGTCGTAATCGCCACCCTGCTCAGCCAACTGACCGCCTGCGGCACCCTGTTCTTCCCCGACCGGCGCGGCCAGATCGAAGGCAAGATCGACCCCGTGGTCGCTGCCCTCGACGCCATCGGCATCCTTTTCTACGTGATCCCGGGCCTGATCGCCTTCGGTATCGACTTCGCCACCGGCGCCATCTACCTGCCAGGCGGCACCACTGCCCAGATCGCCCCCGAGAAGCTCAATGAAGCCATCAGCGCCGACGGCAAGGTCGACAACCTCAAGCTGCAGGCTATTCTCGAAAGCGAACTGGGCCAGCGCCTGCCGCTCAACGATCCGCGCCTGATCCAGCACAAGGGCAGCGTCGAACAACTGGCCATGTACGGCCTCAAGCCCGCCGCTTGATCTATGACAGGAAGCCACCTTCGGCATGACTCCCTCGGCTGAACACCAACGCCTGCTGCGCCTGGCCACTCGCGCATCCTTGGCGGTGGCCACTATTCTGATCCTGACCAAGGCGGTGGCCTGGTGGCTGAGCGGGTCGATCAGCCTGCTGGCCGGGCTGACCGACTCGGCCCTCGATGGCGTGGCCTCGTTCCTCAATCTGCTGGCGGTGCACTATGCCCTGCGCCCGGCCGATGATGACCACCGCTATGGTCACGGCAAGGCTGAAGCCATGGCCGGCATGGCCCAGGCGCTGTTCATCGGCGTCAGCGCAGTACTGATTGGCGTGCAAGCGGTGGAGCGGCTGCAGAATCCGCAACCTTTGGGTGACACCGGGATCGGCATTGCCGTGATGTTGCTGTCACTGGTGCTGACCGTTGCCTTGCTGATGCTGCAAGGCAAGGTCATCCGCATCACCGGCTCCACAGCGGTACGCGCCGACTCACTGCATTACCGCTCCGACTTGCTGCTCAACGGCAGCATCCTGGTCGCGCTGGTATTGGCGCGCTTTGGCTGGCCACAGCTGGATGCGTTTTTCGGCCTGGGCATCGCCTTGTACATTCTCTGGAGTGCCCTGCAGATCGCTCGGGAAAGTGGCTCGATCCTGATGGATCAAGAACTGCCCAGCGACATCAGCGAGCAGATGCTGGCGCTGGCCTGCAGTGTGCCCGGTGTGCGCGGCGCCCATGACTTGCGCACGCGGGTGTCGGGCAGCCACTGGTTTGTGCAACTGCACCTGGAGTTGCCCGGGGACTTGCCGCTGACCCAGGCCCATGCCTTGTGTGACAACGCTGCGGCGGCGATCAACAGCAAGTATCCGAAGGCTGAAGTACTGGTGCATGCGGATCCGGTGATATGAGGCAGTTGGCAAGGCTGCGCCTTGCCAACGATGGGCAGCGCAGCAGCCCCGGTTCAATTGACGCTATAATCCCCGCCCACTCAAACACGCCCCCTGGGCCCACCGATAGTTATCGGCCACCTGCGCCGACGGCGCATAAGTGGCTGTAGCCGGGTCAAAACCGGTCTGCTCCACTGCCCAGCGATAACACTCATAACGGTCGCGATCCTGCTGCGGATTCTGCTCCACCGCACCGGGCCCTGGTGGACTGACCACCACATACTCGCGGCTGTCGTTCAGGTACTGGTAGTACGTCCCCGCCGCGAGAAAGTACAGTGCACTGCCAACCCACACCTGCCGCGCATAGTCCGGCAGGTAGTTGACCCGCACGCCATAAGGCGGCGTTACCACCACATAGCGCGGGCCTTGTGGGCGATACCAGTAGCCGCCGGAGTAAAAGTAGTCTTGACCGCGATAGGGTACTTTCCAGTACGGATCGGGGAAGCGCTCGATGCTATGTCCCGGGCGATACTGCGGCCCAGGCCCCCAGCCGTTGCCGTGATTCTCAGGGTGTCCCGCCTGGTAGTAGCGGCTGTCGTTACGCCGGGGAATATCCTGGTAGTAACCGATGCGCGGTTCCTGGGTCTGGCGGACTTCATCCGGACGCGACTGCAGCGGCGAGCCGCCATGGGCTGCACCCTGCCCTTCGGCCAGCAGCGGCAGATTGACACTCATGCACAAAAAACCAACACCCGCCATACGCCAGACGCGCGACTTCATACTTTCCTCTCGGACCGATAACAAGGGGCCAGGGATTACTCTATCAGGCCGTCTGCCACGGGTTATCGGCCGCCAGATGAAATTCAGGTAATAAAAAAGGGAGACCCTGGGGTCTCCCTTTGAGAATTTTGTCCGTGCTCGGCGCTTGTGACACCGGCTCACCTCACGCCGTCTTGTGGACAGTGTGTAGCCCGGGGGCCGAGCACAACCTGGTGGGGTTGCTGGCCGCAGCTGGCCTGATTGGGCCCGCCGCACTGGACTGATGTCCGGGCAGTGATTCTGGTGATAAGAATACGGCGAAGGCAGCGGCAGAGGATTGCGAAGATTGCTCAATTAAATATCACTTGCGCAATTTTTGCCTACAGATTGATAATTCAACGCAATCGAAACAGAAAAGGCCATTCCCATGAGCAAGCTTGACCGCTATGACCTGAGCATTCTTGCCGAATTGCAGCGCGATGCGCGTATCTCCAACCAGGAACTGGCCGAACGCATCGGTCTGTCGCCTTCGCCTTGCTCGCGCCGGGTCAAGCAACTGGAAGACGACGGCTACATTGCTCGCCAGGTCGCCCTGCTCGACCGCAAGAAACTCGGCTTGAGCCTGACCGCCTACGTACTGATCGGCATGGACCGTCACACGCCCGAGCGTTTCGAGACCTTCGAGGCGGCGATCCGCAGCCTGCCGCAAGTGCTCGAATGCAGCCTGGTCACCGGGATGGATGCCGACTACCAGCTCAAAGTCGTGGTGCCCGACATGGACCACTACCAGCAGTTGCTGCTGGGCCACCTGACGCGCATCGAAGGGGTTACCAGTGTGCGCTCAAGCTTCGTTCTCAACCAGGTTTTGGCCAGCACCGAATTGCCGCTCACGCACCTGCGTTAGTCAGGCTGGCAAGCGGGGCGTATAATCACGCGCCTCAACCTGCCGGAGAGTATCGATGGATCCTGCGTTGTTCGAAGAGTGGATGATGACCATCCTGGTCACCATCCTGATTGGTTTCATGGGTTTTATCGTCTGGGATCTGGCGAAAAAATCCAAGGCCGGCAAGTTCGGCACCTTCATTCTGTTTTTCGTGCTGGGCCTGGGCATCCTCGCCTTCATCATCAAAAGCGTGGTAATCGGCTTTATCGAAGGCGTTTAAAGCTTGGCCGGCACTTCCCGCCACTGGCCCTGATCAAGGCCATCCAGGCTCCAGTCGCCGATCCGCACGCGCACCAGGCGCAGGGTCGGCAGGCCGACCGCAGCGGTCATGCGCCGCACCTGACGGTTGCGTCCTTCCTTGATCACCAGCTCCAGCCAACTGGTCGGTACGCTTTTACGAAAGCGCACCGGCGGGTTGCGTGGCCACAGCTGCGGCTCATCGAGTTGACGGGCCTGGGCTGGCAAGGTCGGGCCGTCATTGAGCTCGACGCCATCGCGCAATCGCTGCAGTTGCTCCTCGCTCGGTTCACCTTCCACCTGTACCCAATAGGTCTTCGCCAGCTTGTGCTTGGGGTCGGCAATGCGCGCCTGCAACTGGCCGTCGTTGGTCAACAGCAACAAGCCTTCGCTGTCACGGTCCAGGCGTCCCGCCGGATAGATGCCGGGGATGGCGATGAAGTCCTTGAGGGTCGCGCGCCCTTCGCCGTCGCTGAACTGGGTCAGCACATCAAAGGGCTTGTTGAACAGGATCAACCGCGGCTCGGCCGGCGGCGCCTTGGCTTGGCGACGCGGGCCGGCGGGTTTGGCCGCGGGGCGCCGCGGCTTGGAGCGTGGGGGTAACGACATGGGGCCTCAGCGGAACGGCGGCTCATCAAAACTGCGCAGTTTACGCGAGTGCAGCGAGTTGAGCTCGGTACGCAGCAGGTCGAGGGCGGCAATGCCGATCTTCAGGTGCTGGCTGACCGCCCGGTTGTAGAAGGCGTTGGCCGCCCCCGGCAGTTTGATCTCGCTGTGCAGCGGCTTGTCGGAGACGCACAGCAAGGTGCCGTAGGGAACCCGCAAGCGATAACCCTGGGCCGCGATAGTGCCGCTTTCCATGTCTACCGCCACAGCCCGCGACAGGTTGATCAACGGCCGTTCCTGAGCCCAGCGCAGCTCCCAGTTGCGGTCGTCATAGGTCAACACGGTGCCGGTGCGCAGGCGCTTTTTCAGCTCGTCGCCGCGCTCGCCAGTTACTTGCGCTGCCGCTTCCTGCAACGCCAGCTGCACCTCGGCCAGGGCCGGAATCGGAATGTTCGGCGGCACCACCCGGTCGAGAATCCCGTCGCGACGCATGTAAGCGTGGGCCAGCACGTAATCGCCGATGGTCTGCGATTGGCGCAGGCCGCCGCAGTGGCCGATCATCAGCCAGCAATGCGGGCGCAGTACCGCCAGATGGTCGGTGATGTTCTTGGCGTTGGACGGGCCGACGCCAATGTTGACCAGGGTGATGCCGTCGCCATCGGCGGCGATCAGGTGGTAGGCCGGCATCTGGTAACGGTGCCAGACCACCCCGGCGACCAGGGCCTGGGCTTCGCCGTTGTCCATGGCCTTTTCGATGATCACGTTGCCGGGCAAGACCATGCGCACAAAGCGAGGATCATCACGCAGGCGCTCAAGGCCATGGGTAATGAACTGGTCGACATAGCGGTGATAGTTGGTCAGCAGGATCCACGGTTGTACATGACGCCAGTCGCTACCGGTGTAATGCACCAGGCGGCGCAGGGAGAAATCCACCCGCGCAGCGTCGAACAGCGCCAGCGGCAGCGGGTCGACGTTGGCCCAGTCGTACAGGCCATCGGCGATGCCATCGGTGGCGGCAGACAGGTCGGTGCTGGGGAACACCCGCGCCAGCGCAGCGGCAGTGATGCCGGTGCCGGCCAGCTCGTCGCCCTGCTCGACCACGTAAGGGTAAGGAATGTTCTGCTGGCTGACGCCGACTTCGACGGTGACAGTGAAGTCGCGCATCAGCGGCTTCAACTGCTCCAGCAGATAGCCACGGAACGCCGCCGGCTGGGTCACGGTGACGCTGTAGGTGCCCGGCAGCTGGACCTTGGCGTAGGCGCGGGTGATGGCCGGCACTTCGCCATGGTACTGGTAGGTCAGGCGCAGCTCGGGGTAGCGGAACTGCGCCCGCGCCTCGGCATTCGGCTCGGTGCGGTCCTTTAGGTAGCGCTTGAGCGCCTGGCTCAGGGCCGCGGTGGCTTGTTCGTGCAGGGCCGCCAGACGATCGACGGCCTGCTCGGCGGTTTCTACGACAATGAAGGCTTCATCAGTACGGCTCACAATGTACTTCCTGTCTGACATGCATGCGCCCATCTTGCCTCTATCCGGCGGCAAAGGCACGCACGTTAGAGCGGCCAGTTCGGGGTCGAGCGTTGCACCAGCGCCGCGACGTCGACACCACGGGGCAGCACGCCGTAAACCCGGCCGTTACCGCCCAGACGACTGGCGATAAAGGCGTCGCTGACCGCCGCATTGCCGGCTTCGAGCAGCAGCTTGGCTTGCAGGCCGACGGCGATGTCTTCGGTGAGCTGGCGGGCGCGGTACTGGATGTCGCCGGTGTCGGCGAACGCCGCCTTGAGGTTGCCGATATGTGCGGCCAGGCGTGGGTCACCGTGGCCATCGCCGAGTTCGGCGAACAGCGTGTCGAGCACCCCAGGCTCCTTGGACAAGGCCCGCAGCACATCCAGGCACTGGACATTGCCCGAGCCTTCCCAGGTCGAGTTGACCGGCGCTTCGCGGTACAGCCGCGGCAGAATGCTGTCTTCGACATAACCGGCGCCGCCCATGCACTCGGCCGCTTCGTTGATCATTGCCGGCGCCCGTTTGCAGATCCAGTACTTGCCCACGGCGGTGATCAGCCGGGCAAAACGCGCCTGATGCGGGTCGTCCGGCTGGTCGAGGGCGCAGCCCATGCGCAGGCTCAAGGCCAGCGCCGCTTCGCTTTCCAGGGCCAGATCGGCCAGCACGTTCTGCATCAATGGCTGCTCGGCCAGCAGCCGGCCACCGACCTGGCGATGGGCACAGTGGTGGGTGGCCTGGGTCAGGGCCTGGCGCATCAGGGCGCTGGAGCCGACCATGCAATCAAAGCGGGTCATGGCGACCATCTCGATGATGGTCGGCACGCCACGGCCTTCCTCACCGATCATCCAGGCCAGGGCCCCGCGGAACTCCACTTCGCTGGAGGCGTTGGAGCAGTTGCCGAGTTTGTCTTTCAGGCGCTGGATATAAAACTGATTGCGACTGTCATCCGGGCGGTGGCGCGGCAGCAGAAAGCAGCTCAGGCCCTTGTCGGTCTGGGCCAGGGTCAGGAAGGCATCGCACATCGGCGCCGAACAGAACCACTTGTGCCCGACCAGCTCATAAGCCTGGCCCGGGCCGGGTGCACCGACCGGATAGGCACGGGTGGTATTGGCGCGCACATCGGTGCCGCCCTGCTTCTCGGTCATGGCCATGCCCAGGGTCACGCCGACCTTGTGGCGGTCGCCAACGTTACGTGGATCGTATTCAGTGGCCAGCACCTTCGGCAACCAGTACTCGGCCAGCTCCGGCTGCAACTTGAGCGCCGGCACTGCAGCAAAGGTCATGGTCAACGGGCAGCCACTGCCCGCTTCGGCCTGGCTGTGCAGATAGGTCATCGACGCGCGGGCGACATGGGCACCTTCACGCGGGTCGGTCCAGGGCAAAGAGGGCAGGCCATGCTCGATGGCCGTGCGCATCAGCTCGTGATAGGCCGGGTGAAACTCCACCAGATCGATGCGATGGCCATAACGGTCATGACTGCTGAATTGCGGCTTGTTCTGGTTGGCCAGAAAGCCTGCGGCCATCAGCGGCCCGCCGGCCAGGGCGCCGTACGCGTCGATGCGGTCCTGGGCCCAGCCGGCGCCGTAGCGCCGCGACCACTCCTGCAGCGGCAAGTCGATGCGGTACAGGTTGGCGCCATCCAGGGACGGCGGCTGGTTGGTGACCTCATGGGTTTCAGCGTACTGGTGCAGGTTCATCGAGGGGCCTCCTGGATCCTGGCGTGACTGAAATTTCAGTGAATCACGCCCTGCCCCCCTGTCAAAGTGACAAAAACGCCTAACTAGCTGTGATTTAACCCCGGCCTGACCATGCCCAACTGCGCCTGGGGCGGGCTCAAGGGCACGCTCAGGCTCAGCTCGAAGCGGCTGCCCAGCCCCGGGTTGGACTCGTGCTGCAGACGGGCGCCGATCAGCTCGGCCAGTTGCCGGCAGATCGCCAGGCCGATGCCCAGGCCGCCGTACTTGCGGGTCATCGAGCCATCGACCTGGAAGAAGCGCTGGTACAGCGTGGCTTCATCCAGGCAATCGAAACCGATGCCGCTATCGCTGACACTCAGGCTCAAGCTCAGTTGTTCAGGCCCCAGGCGCGTACCGCGCACCTGCAACATGACCCCGCCCTGGTGGGTGAACTTGATGCCGTTATCCATCAGATAGCCCAGGCACATGGCCAACTTGTGCCGATCGCCGATCAGCACATCGGGCAGCTCCGCCGGGGTATCCAGGCTCAAGTACAGGCCCTTGGCCATGGCGGGCGCGGCGTATTCGGCCCGCACCTCCTGCAGCAGCGAGCGCAGGCTGAACGGAGCGTTCTGGGCGCTCAGGCGACCGGCCTGCAGCTCGGTGAGGACGAGGATGTCGTCGACCATGCCCATCATGTCCTGGGCCGCCGAACTGGCGGTGTGCTGGTACTGGGCCAGCTCGCCGTTCAGCGGCATGGTCTGCATGAGCTCCAACGAGCCGATCACACCGTTCATCGGCGTGCGCAATTCATGGGTGACGGTGGCCAGGAACTGGTCTTTGAGGCGGTTGCTGTTGGCCAGCTGAATGTTCAGTTGCTCAAGGGTGCGGCCGGTTTCGCGCAGGGTCTGGGCCTGCTCCTCGCGCATGCTGTTGATGCGGTCGGCCAAGGCCAGGGACAACAGACCGACTTCCAGCGCCGAGCCGATCTGGCTGGCATACATGGTCAGGAACACGTTCGGCAGGTAACCCAGCACCATCAGGGTGTTGACCAGGCCACCGAGCAAAAACGCCGTCCAGGCGATGATGAAGTAGCGGGCGACCCGCAAACCGCGGCGCCAGGCGAAAATCCCGGCGGCGAAGATGCACACGGTGAACAGCAGGGCCAAGGCGGTGGCCAGGCGCAGGGCAATGCCGTAGCTGCTGGTCAGCGACAACAGCATGACCAACGCGCCACAGCCCATCAGCACCTTGAGCACCGCGTCGAAGGCACGGCTGTGATTGCTCAGTTGCAGAAAACTGCGGGCAAACTGACAACCGAACAAGCCTGCCGCACCGATGAACATCGGCGTGGCGGCATTCGCCCACCAGGGGCTGTCGGGCCAGAAGTAAGCCACACCGGCGCCGTTGACCGAGACCTGATACAGGCCGAACGAGGCAATGTAGAGGATGTAGTACAGGTAACTGGTGTCGCGTACGCTGAGGTAGATGAACAGGTTGTACACCAGCATCCCCAGCAACACGCCGTAAATCAGGCCCAGCACATACAGGCGGGTGGGCTGTGCTTCGAGATAGGCCTGGGCCGACCACAGGGTTAGCGGTGCCTGCACCGAACCCTGGCTGTGCAGGCGCAAATAGGCTGTGGTGGTCTGGCCGGGACTGAAAGGCAGTTCGAACAGGTAGTTGTTCTGTTTGATCTGCCGGCTGGCATAAGGCAGGGCGTCGCCGGTGCGCTGGGCCAGGTGGAAGGTGCCGCTGGCGTCTGGCAGGTAAAGTTCGAGGTGATCGAGTGGCGGATACGCCAACTCCAGTAACCAGGCGCGGGGCGCGGCGGATGGCAAGGCGGCGTAGCGCAGCTGGACTTTCAGCCAGAACACCGAGGTGGAATAGCCGGCGTTAAGGACCTCGCCCCGGTGCGGGCGAAAATGCTCGCCGAACGATGGCGCACTGACCTGCGCAATGCTGGCATTGCCATCGCGGTCTTCGAACACTTGCATCACCTGCCCGAGCGGCAAGCTGCGGGTGGAGTCGTCGAAATCGACCGCCGAGGCCAGTAACGGCAACCAGCCCAGCACAACAATCAGCAAATAGCGCATACAGCCCCAGCATGGTCTGTCCCGGTCGCGTCGCGTAGCCTCCTGTCCGTTTGAGGCGACGCAATCCGGCAGTAACCGTTATCGGTTTATTCGAGCACTCTAGCATAGCTTTCCGAGCCTGCCAGACGCTACTGAAAACTTTGCGCCGAAGGCTCTAGAACGGCACTTTCAGCGATTTTAAAGTTGTAGTTCAAACGCCCGTTGAAAAATCCCCGGCGCCGGGGCGGACCCAGCAAAAGCGTTTGGTGATAAGCTCGCGCACCATGAATACCTACAGCTCCCGCCCCGTTGTCCTCTGTCTCTCCGGCCACGACCCCAGTGGCGGTGCCGGCTTGCAGGCAGATATCGAAGCCCTGATTGCGCAAGGCTGTCATGCCGCTCCGGCCGTGACCGCCCTGACCGTTCAGGACACTGTCAATGTCAGCGACTTCCGCGTCCTCGACCGCGAGTGGGTACTGGCCCAGGCCAATGCCGTGCTTGCCGATTCGACGGTCGCGGCGGTCAAGCTGGGCATGCTCGGCTCGACCGAAATGGTCGATACCGTGGTCGAACTGCTCAGTACCCATCCGCATCTGCCGCTGGTCTGCGACCCGGTCCTGCGTGCTGGCGGCGGTGGCCGCCTGGGCAAGGATGAAGTCGGCTACGCCATGCGCGAGCGCTTGCTGCCACTGGCTACCATCGCTACCCCTAACCTTCCCGAAGCGCGCATCCTGGCCGAACTGCCCGAAGGCAGTGCCGATGAATGCGCAGAAAAGCTCCTGCCTTTTGTCAGACACCTGCTGATCACCGGCGGTCACGGTGACGAACACGAAATCCACAACCGCCTGTACAGCCGCGACGGCCAGCGTCACACCTGGACCTGCCAGCGCCTGCCCGGCAGCTACCATGGCTCCGGCTGCACCCTGGCCAGCGCCCTGGCCGGCCGCCTGGCCCTCGGTGAACAACTGCAAAGCGCCGTGCGTTCGGCCCTGGACTATACCTGGCGGACCCTGCGCGACGCAGAGCAGCTGGGCAAAGGCCAGTATGTACCGCGTCGCCTGCCCCTGGATTTCTGTTCCTGATCTTCGTTTGAGGTCTACACCATGAAGTTACGCGGCCTGTATGCCATCACTGACAGCCAGTTGCTGGCCGGCAAGTTTCTGCCCTATGTCGAAGCGGCGCTCGAAGGCGGCGTGACCTTGCTGCAGTACCGTGACAAGAGCCAGGACGAGTCCCGCCGCCTGCGCGAAGCCGAGGCCCTGGCCGACCTGTGCGCACGCTACAAGACCCAGCTGATCATCAACGATGACGCCGAACTGGCTGCGCGCCTGGGCGTCGGCGTGCACCTGGGCCAGACCGACGGGCCGTTGACCCCGGCACGAGCCCTGCTCGGACGTAACGCCATCATCGGTTCCACCTGCCACGCGCAAATCGACCTGGCCGAGCAGGCCGCCCGTGAAGGCGCCAGCTACGTCGCCTTTGGCCGCTTCTTCAACTCGGTGACCAAGCCGGGCGCGCCTGCCGCCGACACCGCCCTTCTGGAACAAGCGCGCAACCGCATCAGCCTGCCGATCTGCGCGATCGGCGGTATCACCCTCGACAACGCCGCCCCGCTGGTCGCCCACGGCGCCAGCCTGCTAGCGGTGATTCACGGCCTGTTCGGCGCCGACAGCACGCAGGAAGTCACCCGCCGTGCCCGCGCCTTCAACGCCCTGTTCGCATCTGCCTGATTGAGAGAGCCCATCATGTCTCGTTCCGAAACCCTGTTTGCCAACGCCCAGAAACACATCCCCGGTGGCGTCAACTCGCCGGTGCGGGCGTTCAAGAGTGTTGGCGGCACCCCGCTGTTCTTCAAGCACGCCGAAGGCGCCTATGTCACCGACGAAGATGACAAGCGCTACGTCGACTACGTTGGCTCCTGGGGCCCGATGATCCTCGGCCATAGCCACCCGGACGTGCTCGAGTCGGTACGCAAGCAACTGGAACACGGCCTGTCCTATGGCGCGCCGACTGCCATGGAAACCGAAATGGCCGATCTGGTCTGCTCGATCGTGCCATCGATGGAAATGGTCCGCATGGTCAGCTCCGGCACCGAAGCGACCATGAGCGCCATCCGCCTGGCCCGTGGCTACACCGGCCGCGACAGCATCATCAAGTTCGAAGGCTGCTACCACGGCCACTCCGACAGCCTGCTGGTTAAAGCCGGTTCCGGCCTGCTGACCCAGGGCGTGCCAAGCTCCGCCGGCGTGCCGGCAGCCTTTGCCAAACACACCCTGACCCTGCCGTTCAACGACATCGACGCGGTCGCGAAGATGCTCGCCGAAGCCGGCCAGGAGGTCGCCTGTATCATTGTTGAGCCGGTTGCCGGCAACATGAACTGCGTACCGCCGGCGCCAGGTTTCCTTGAAGGCCTGCGCACGCTGTGCGACGAGCATGGCGTAGTGCTGATCTTCGACGAAGTGATGACCGGTTTTCGCGTGGCCCTGGGCGGCGCTCAGGCGCATTACGGCGTTACCCCTGACCTGTCGACCTTCGGCAAGATCGTCGGCGGTGGCATGCCGGTAGGCTGCTTCGGCGGCAAGCGCCAGATCATGGAACAGATCGCGCCACTGGGTCCGGTTTACCAGGCCGGTACCCTGTCGGGCAACCCGCTGGCCATGGCCGCCGGCCTGACCACCCTCAAGCTGATCAGCCGCCCGGGCTTCCATGACGAGCTGAGCGCCTTTACCAGCCGCCTGCTCGACGGCCTGCAGCAGCGCGCCGATGCTGCTGGGGTCCCGTTCGTCACCACCCAGGCCGGCGGCATGTTCGGTCTGTATTTCAGTGGCGCCGACGATATCGTCACCTTCGATGACGTCATGGCCAGCGATGCCGAGCGCTTCAAGCGTTTCTTCCACTTGATGCTCGAAGGCGGCGTGTACCTGGCGCCAAGCGCCTTCGAAGCCGGCTTTACCTCGATCGCCCACGGTGAAACCGAGCTGCAAATCACCCTGGATGCGGCGCAGAAGGCCTTCGCCAAGCTGTAAATTCAGTGAACCATCGCGGGGCAAGCCCGCTCCTACAGGAGCGGGCTTGCCCCGCGATGGGGCCTTGCAAAGCAGAAAATCGAGTAAAGACTTTGTAAGGTAGGCGCTGCTTATCCCATAATGTGCCACCAGACACTTTGGCCGCAGCTTTGCAGAGGTAAGTCGATCCCCATGAACCGCACCGGCCGCGCCCTCGCCCTGGGCTGCCTGTTGCTTCTTCAGCCCCTGCTGGCCACGGCAGGCGGTAACTCGTTGCTGATTCCAGCAACGGGCCGCTGCACCCTCGATTCCCAGCCCGAAGACCTGCCGCAAGCCCTCGCTGCCTGCCAGGAAGCGGCCAAATCCGGGGACGCACAGGCCCAGTACGAGCTGGGTGAGTTCTACTACGAAGGCACCCACACCCCACGCGACCTCAACCAAGCCCTGAGCTATTTCGAGCAAGCCTCGCTGCAAGGCCACGCCGAGGCGCAATACCGCTTGGGCACCATGTTCTACAAGGGTGAAGGTGTGGCAGCCAACAATGTGCAGGCCTACATCGTGTTGAAGATGGCCGCGGTCAACGGCGCAGAAGACGCGCTGGACATGGCCGACGAGGTGTCTGCCAAGATGCCCCGTGATGAGCTGGAAGTCGCCACCCAGGTGCTGGGGCAGATCTTCCGCAAGTACCTGCTGGAGCTACAGACCGTCGACGGTCGCACGCCTTTCGCACCGCTGCCTTAAGA
Organism: Pseudomonas fluorescens; assembly: GCF_902497775.2. Classification (NCBI taxonomy): domain Bacteria; kingdom Pseudomonadati; phylum Pseudomonadota; class Gammaproteobacteria; order Pseudomonadales; family Pseudomonadaceae; genus Pseudomonas; species Pseudomonas fluorescens. The sequence continues at coordinate 156,061 of NZ_OZ024668.1, read as the reverse complement.
CCCTGCTTATTTTTCCGGCATGGGCATCGGGAACGGCATCACATTGCCAGTACCGCGCGCCTCGCTGATCTTCGGCGTGCCCAGGCGCTCGACCTCATCAATGCGCACGATCGAGTGCATCGGCACAAAACTGCGCGTCACGCCTTCGAACTGGGCCTTGAGCTTTTCTTCACTCGGGTCGACCACCACTTGGGTGCGCTCGCCAAAGACAAATTCCTCGACCTCAAGAAAGCCCCACAGATCGCTTTGATAGATCTGTTTGGCGTACATCTCGTACACCTGGCCCTGGTTGAGAAAGATCACTTTGTAGATCGGAGCTTCGCGCTTGGTCATTTTGGGCGGGGGCAATCATGGGTGGTAAATAAGTCGCAAACTATAACATAGGCACCGGGCCGACAACGCTAGGATCCAACGCCCCGGGCCCTTATAATGTGCGGTTCTTCGAATTACCAGATGATCTCCCATGGCCAAGAAGCTTTATATCGAAACCCACGGTTGCCAGATGAACGAGTACGACAGCTCGCGCATGGTCGATCTACTGGGTGAACATCAAGCACTCGAGGTCACGGCCCGCGCCGAAGACGCCGACGTCATCCTGCTCAACACCTGCTCGATCCGCGAGCGCGCCCAGGACCGGGTGTACTCCCAACTGGGCCGTTGGCGTGAACTCAAGGACCTGAAACCGGACATGGTCATCGCCGTCGGCGGCTGCGTGGCCAGCCAGGAAGGCGAGTCGATCCGCAAGCGCGCGCCCTATGTCGACGTGGTCTTTGGCCCGCAGACCCTGCACCGCCTGCCGGAAATGATCGACGCGGCGCGTACCACGCGCCTGCCCCAGGTCGATGTGTCGTTCCCGGAAATCGAAAAATTCGACCACCTGCCCGAGCCGCGCATCGATGGCCCCACCGCCTACGTCTCGGTGATGGAAGGTTGCAGCAAGTACTGCACCTTCTGCGTGGTGCCTTACACCCGTGGCGAGGAAGTCAGCCGGCCGTTCGACGATGTACTGGCCGAGGTCATCCACCTGGCCGAGAACGGCGTGCGCGAAATCACCTTGTTGGGGCAGAACGTCAACGGCTACCGTGGCCAGACCCACGACGGGCGCCTGGCGGACCTTGCCGAGCTGATCCGCGTGGTCGCCGCCGTCGATGGCATCGACCGCATCCGCTACACCACTTCGCACCCGCTGGAGTTTTCCGACAGCCTGATCCAGGCCCACGCCGAGGTGCCGGAGCTGGTCAAGCACCTGCACCTGCCGGTGCAATCGGGTTCCGACCGGGTGCTGGCGGCGATGAAGCGCAACCACACGACCCTCGAATACAAGTCCAAGCTGCGCAAACTCAAGGCCGCAGTGCCGGGCATCTGCATCAGTTCGGACTTCATCGTCGGCTTCCCCGGCGAAACCGAAAAAGACTTCGAGCAGACCATGAAGCTGGTGGCCGACGTCGGTTTCGACTTCTCCTACTCGTTCGTCTACAGCCAGCGCCCGGGCACCCCGGCCTCGGACCTGCCGGACGAAACCCCGGAAGAGGTAAAAAAGGAACGCCTCAAGGCCCTGCAGCATCGCCTCGATACCCAGGGCTTCGAGATCAGCCGACAAATGGTCGGGACTGTCCAGCGCATCCTCGTCACCGATTACTCGCGCCGCGACCCCGGCCAGTTGCAGGGGCGCACCGAGAATAACCGTATCGTCAACTTCCGCTGCGACAATCCGAAGCTGATCGGCCAGTTCGTCGACATCCATATCGACGACGCGCGCCCGCACTCGCTGTTCGGCTCGCTGGCCCACTGACCTGTCCTGCCGGGCCTTGTTACAGGCCCGGCGACCCTTGATCGTTTCAGCGCTTTCGCCCTGCAGCGGCTAGGGTTATCCTTGAGACCATATCCTTTGCCGTTGGGCGGCTGAAAAACGACCTTGAACGCACCTATCGAACCACATCGTTTCATCCTCGAGCCCTTCGAGGCCCATCGCTTCGCCAACCTGTGCGGGCAATTCGACGAGCATCTGCGCCTGATCGAACAGCGCCTGGCCATCGAAATCCGCAACCGCGGCAATCAGTTCGAACTGATCGGCGAACCCAAACACACCTCCTCTGCCGAGCAACTGCTGCGCCGCCTCTATCGCGAGGCCCAGGCCACCGAGCTGTCGCCGGAAATGGTCCACCTGTACCTGCAGGAATCGGCCGTCGAGGAGCTGGAAAACCCGGCCGTCAACGAAGTCAGTGTTTCCCTGCGCACACGCAAGGGCATGATTCGTCCACGCGGGCTGAACCAGCAGCGCTATGTGAAGGAAATCCTCGGCAACGACATCAACTTCGGCATCGGCCCGGCCGGTACTGGCAAGACGTACCTGGCCGTGGCCTGCGCGGTTGACGCCCTGGAGCGTGAACAGGTACGGCGCATCCTGCTGGTACGCCCGGCAGTTGAGGCGGGCGAGAAGCTCGGCTTCCTGCCCGGTGACCTGGCGCAGAAGATCGACCCGTACCTGCGCCCGCTGTATGACGCGCTGTACGAGATGCTCGGCTTCGAACACGTGGCCAAGCTGATCGAGCGCCAGGTGATCGAGATTGCCCCGTTGGCCTACATGCGCGGCCGCACCCTGAACAACAGCTTCATCATCCTCGACGAAAGCCAGAACACCACGGTCGAGCAGATGAAGATGTTCCTCACCCGTATCGGTTTCGGCTCCACCGCCGTGATCACCGGTGACATCACCCAGGTCGACCTGCCGCGAGGCACCAAGTCGGGCCTGGCCCATGTCATCGAGGTGCTCAAGGGCGTGCCGGGCATCAGCTTCACGCACTTCCAGCCCAAGGACGTGGTTCGCCACCCTTTGGTACAGCGCATTGTCGAGGCTTACGAGCGCTTCGAGAGCCAGCAGCAGAACCCGACCGAAGGCAAACATCGCGATGCTTGAGCTCGATCTGCAACTGGCAAGCGATGCGAACCACCCGACCGAAGCGCAGTTTCGCCAATGGTGCGAGCTGGCACTGCGCCAGCGCACGGCCGACTCGGAACTGACCATTCGTCTGGTCGATGAAGCCGAAGGCTGCGAACTGAATCACACCTGGCGGGGCAAAGACTACGCCACCAACGTGCTGTCCTTCCCGGCCGACGTGCCTGACGAGCTGCTCGACATTCCGCTGCTGGGCGATCTGGTGATCTGCATCGCCGTGGTCGAGCGCGAGGCCGCCGAACAGGGCAAGGCACTCGAAGCCCACTGGGCGCATCTGGTCATCCACGGTTGCCTGCACCTGCTGGGCTACGACCACATCGAGGACGATGAGGCCGAGGAAATGGAAGCACTGGAACGAACGTTGCTAGCTGAACTGGGTCATCCGGACCCGTACGCTGACGACGAACACGACGACATTCAACACTGATATCTGCAAAGGATCACGAGTAACCGCCATGAGCGAAGATCGATCGAGCAACGGGCAAAAGTCCTGGCTGGGCAAACTGACCCAGGCTTTTGCCCACGAGCCGAAAAACCGCCAGGAGCTGCTTGAGCTGCTGCGCGAAGCGCATCAGAACAAGCTGCTCGACAGCGAGGCGCTGACCATTGTCGAGGGTGCCATCCAGGTCGCTGACCTGCAGGTACGCGACATCATGGTGCCGCGCTCGCAAATGATGAGCATCAAGGCGACCCAGTCGCCGCGTGAATTCCTGCCGGCGGTGATCGACGCCGCCCACTCGCGCTACCCGGTCGTTGGCGAAAGTCACGACGACGTGCTCGGCGTGCTGCTGGCCAAGGACCTGTTGCCGCTGATCCTCAAGGAGAATGGCGACAGCTTCAACATCAAGGACCTGCTGCGCCCGGCCACCTTCGTGCCCGAGTCCAAGCGCCTGAACGTGCTGCTGCGCGAATTTCGCGCCAACCACAACCACATGGCCATCGTCATCGACGAGTACGGCGGCGTGGCAGGCCTGGTGACCATTGAAGACGTGCTCGAGCAGATCGTCGGCGATATCGAAGACGAGCATGACGTCGAGGAAGACAGCTACATCAAGCCGCTGCCCAGTGGCGACTTCCTGATCAAGGCGCTGACGCCGATCGAGAACTTCAACGAGTTCTTCGACAGCCAGTTCTCCGACGACGAGTTCGACACCGTTGGCGGCCTGGTGATGAGCGCCTTTGGCCATCTGCCCAAGCGTAACGAGACCACCGAGATCGGCCCGTACCGATTCCGCATTCTCAACGCCGACAGCCGCCGAATTCACCTGCTACGTCTGACCCCTATCACCCGTTAAGGACAACCATGCGCTGGATCACCCGCCCCGGCTGGCCCGGTAACCTGCTGGCCGTGGCGGCCGGTGCAATCACCACCCTGGCCCTGGCGCCATTCGACATCTGGCCGCTGGCACTGCTCGCGGCCGGCTTGTTCTACCTCGGCCTGCGCGAGCTCAGCCCGCGCCAGGCCCTGGGCCGCGGCTGGTGTTTCGGCTTTGGCCTGTACGCCGCCGGTACCAGCTGGATCTACGTCAGCATTAATACCTATGGCGGTGCCACACCGTTGCTGGCTACCGGGCTATTGCTGGCTTTCTTTGCCGCCATTGCCTGGTTCTTCGCCCTGCCCGCCTGGCTCTGGGCGCGCTGGTTACGGCGCAACGAGGCGCCGCTGGCCGATGCCTTGTGCTTCGCCGCCCTGTGGGTGGGCCAGGAAGCGTTCCGCGGCTGGTTTCTTACCGGTTTCCCCTGGCTGTACTCCGGCTACAGCCAACTCGACGGGCCGCTGTCGGGCCTGGCGCCGCTGGGCGGTATGTGGTTGATTTCGTTCTGCCTGGCCCTGTGCGCGGCGCTGCTGTGCAACCTGCCGCGCCTTCGCGAGCGCAAGTCGTTCCTGGCAGTGGCCATCACCCTGCTGCTGGCGCCCTGGGCAATCGGCCTGGCACTGAAGAACCACGCCTGGACCAGCCCAGCGGGCAAGCCGCTGACCGTTGCCGCACTGCAAGGCAATGTCGAACAAGAACTGAAGTGGAACCCGGAGCACGTCAACGCCCAGCTGGCGCTGTACCGCGACATGAGCTTCAGCTCGAAACCGGTCGACCTGCTGGTGTGGCCGGAAACCGCTGTGCCGATCCTCAAGGAGCAGGCCCAGGGTTATCTGGACATGATGGGCAACTTCGCCGCCGAGCGTAATTCGGCGCTGATCACCGGGGTGCCGGTGCGCGAAGTGGTGCACCAGCAACGGCGCTATTACAACGGCATTACCGTAACCGGTGAGGGCGACGGCACTTACCTGAAGCAGAAACTGGTGCCGTTCGGCGAGTACGTACCGCTGCAGGACATGCTCCGCGGCCTGATCGCCTTCTTCGACCTGCCAATGTCGGACTTTGCCCGCGGACCGGCTGACCAGCCGCTATTGCAGGCTAAGGGCTATCAGATCGCGCCGTACATCTGCTACGAAGTGGTCTATCCGGAGTTTGCAGCAAGCCTGGCGGCCCGCAGCGACATCCTCCTGACCATCAGCAACGACACCTGGTTCGGCACCTCGATCGGCCCCCTGCAACACCTGCAGATGGCGCAGATGCGCGCGCTTGAGGCTGGACGCTGGATGATCCGCGCCACCAACAACGGTGTCACCGGCCTGATCGACCCGTTCGGGCGGATCACCGCGCAGATCCCGCAGTTCGAGCGCGGCATCCTCTACGGCGAGGTGGTACCGATGCAGCAACTCACCCCGTACCTGCAATGGCGCTCCTGGCCGCTGGTAATCCTCTGTGCGCTACTGCTGGGCTGGGCCCTGCTGGCCAGCCGGATCGCCAAGACCGTCTAGTAGAACAGCTTGTAGCCGAGCAGGCCGACTGCCTCATTGAGCAGTTGGCCGCTCTGCCACAGCGACTTGCCTTCCGGCAGCCAGCCGCCGAATGGCCGGGCATGGTCGCGGCCGAGAAAGCCCACCGGCGCCGGCACTACGGTAAAACCGGCCTGCTCGAAGCTCCAGCGTGAACGCTGCATGTGCCAGGCCTGGGTGACCACCACGACGCGTTTGATCCCCAAGGGCTGCAACAGCTCGGCACTCATCTGGGCGTTCTCCCAGGTGGTGCGGCTGCGCTCTTCTTTCCAGCGCACGCTCACACCCAGATCACGTTGCAGGGAGTCGGCCATCAGCTGCGCTTCGCTGGGCGGGGTACCGTAGTGCAAGCCGCCGCTGGTCAGCACCGGCAAACCCGAGGCCTTGGCCAACTGCGCCGCGTAACGCATACGCTCCATGGCCACGCCCGTGGGCTGGTCCTGCGCATCCCAGGCCGGATCACCGCGTTCGCGGCCGGCGCCGAGGATGACAATGGCATCGGCATGCGCAGCCAGCCCGGCCCATTGGCGGGTGGCCAGCGCCGGCTCGCTTTCCAGTTGCCGGGCGGCTTGCTCCACCACGATCGGCAGGCTCATCAGCCACAGCCCACCCAGGCCCAGGACAAAGCACAGGGCCGACAGGCGTGGCCAGGATTTGCGTAGCCACCAGGCAACAATAAGCAACAGGAACAACACGCCAGGCGGCATGATCATTTGTTTGATGAGATAGCGAATCGGCACGGGACACCTCCTTGGAGGTGCGCAGCCTAAGAGGATCGGCACCTGGCAACAATAGTCAGGTGCCGATCAGGGAAGTTTTTTACACTTGTGGCGCACTCCGCCTTGCGCCGATAAAACCCGAACGGCTACTTGAATTGCAGCGTCCTGGACTTTGCTGTGGTAGCGGAACGCTTGTCCTTGAGCCAGACGATTCTGGCCGAAGGCGGCGTCTGCGTTTGTGGCAATGCGCCGACGCGTCCATGCCCGCCCTCTGGAAGGGATTCCAGATAGGCTTTGATCACTTCGAATTCAGCGCGGCTCAGACCACGCAACTCCAATTCAGCAGGCACTTCATCGCGTAATCGAACGGAGGTTCTGGCGACCTCGAGGGCCAGGCCCAGACGATCGATCAGCCGTTCGTAAAGCTCCGGTTTGGTTGCTTGTTGCTGCGACTCTCCCATCCGTTCACCTCATTGAAGATAAATATATCTCCCCCCACACATGAGCTTAGCGTTACTCGTAAAAGCAGCTGGACGCCGCGACCAACGGCCCGCCGCGCCGCAGCCGGTGCAATCAGGGTTTCCCTCGGTGGACAGGGGTCATGTATGCTAGGGCGTTCACCATACTTGACACCGGATTGCCGATGCAGCGGTTTGATCGCTGCCTGGATAAGGTCTCCCATTTCTCAGCGCAAAGTAGCCATGCACGAACTCTATCAGCCCCGCGAAATCGAAGCCGCCGCCCAGTCTTACTGGGATGAGCGAAAGTCTTTTGAAGTCAGTGAACAGCCAGGCAAGGACACGTACTACTGCCTATCGATGTTCCCGTACCCAAGCGGCAAGCTACATATGGGCCACGTGCGCAACTACACCATCGGTGACGTGATCGCCCGTTACCAGCGCATGCTCGGCAAGAACGTCCTGCAGCCAATGGGCTGGGACGCCTTCGGCATGCCGGCGGAAAACGCCGCGATGAAGAACAACGTCGCGCCGGCCAAGTGGACCTACGAAAACATCGACTACATGAAGACCCAGCTCAAGAGCCTGGGCCTGGCCTTCGACTGGTCGCGTGAAGTCACCACCTGCAAGCCGGACTACTACCGCTGGGAACAGTGGCTGTTCACCCGCCTGTTCGAAAAAGGCGTGATCTATCGTAAAAACGGTACCGTGAACTGGGACCCCGCCGACCAGACCGTCCTCGCCAACGAGCAGGTCATCGATGGCCGCGGCTGGCGCTCGGGCGCGCTGATCGAGAAGCGCGAAATCCCGATGTACTACTTCAAGATCACCGACTACGCCGACGAGTTGCTGGATAGCCTCGACGAACTGCCGGGCTGGCCTGAGCAGGTCAAGACCATGCAGCGTAACTGGATCGGCAAGTCCCGTGGCATGGAAGTGCAGTTCCCCTACGACCAGGCCAGCATCGGCCACGCCGGGGCCCTGAAAGTCTTCACCACCCGTCCAGACACCCTGATGGGCGCCACCTATGTGGCCGTTGCCGCCGAGCACCCGCTGGCCACCCAGGCCGCCCAGGGCAACCCAGAGCTGCAAGCCTTCATCGATGAGTGCAAGAGCGGCAGCGTCGCCGAAGCCGACATCGCCACCCAGGAGAAAAAGGGCCTGGCCACCTCGCTGTTCGTCGAGCATCCGCTGACCGGCGAAAAACTGCCGGTGTGGGTCGCCAACTACGTGCTGATGCACTACGGCGACGGCGCGGTCATGGCTGTTCCGGCTCACGACGAGCGCGATTTCGAGTTCGCCCACAAATACAACCTGCCGCTCAAGGCAGTGGTGCGCACCAGCGCTGGCGATGAAGTCGGCAGCGAGTGGCTGGCCGCCTATGGCGAGCACGGCCAACTGATCAACTCCGGCGAATTCGACGGCCTGGACTTCCAGGGCGCGTTCGATGCCATCGAAGTGGCGCTGATCAAGAAAGAGCTGGGCAAATCCCGCACCCAGTTCCGCCTGCGCGACTGGGGCATCAGCCGTCAGCGTTACTGGGGCTGCCCGATCCCGATCATCCACTGCCCGTCCTGTGGCGATGTGCCGGTGCCGGAAGAGCAACTGCCGGTCACCCTGCCAGAGGACGTCGTCCCTGATGGCGCTGGCTCGCCACTGGCGCGCATGCCCGAGTTCTATGCGTGCAGTTGCCCGAAATGCGGCACTGCGGCCAAGCGCGAAACCGATACCATGGACACCTTCGTCGAGTCGTCGTGGTACTTCGCCCGCTACGCCTCGCCCAACTACGAAGGCGGCATGGTCGATCCGAAAGCGGCCAACCACTGGCTGCCGGTCGACCAGTACATCGGCGGTATCGAACACGCGATCCTGCACCTGCTGTACGCGCGTTTCTTCCACAAGCTGATGCGCGACGAAGGCCTGGTCTCCTCCAACGAGCCGTTCAAGAACCTGCTGACCCAGGGCATGGTCGTCGCCGAAACCTATTACCGCGTTGCCAGCAACGGCGGCAAGGACTGGTTCAACCCGGCCGACGTCGAAATCGAGCGCGATGCCAAGGCCAAGATCATCGGCGCCACGCTGAAGACCGACGGCCTGCCGGTCGAGATCGGCGGCACCGAGAAGATGTCCAAGTCCAAGAACAACGGCGTTGACCCTCAGGCAATGATCGAAGCCTACGGCGCCGACACCTGCCGCCTGTTCATGATGTTCGCCTCGCCGCCAGACATGAGCCTGGAATGGTCCGACTCCGGTGTCGAAGGCGCCAACCGCTTCCTTCGCCGCGTCTGGCGCCTGGCTCAGGCCCATGTGGCCCAGGGCCTGCCGGGCAAGCTGGATGTCGCCAGCCTCGATGACGGGCAAAAAGTGATCCGCCGTGCCATCCACGCGGCCATCAAGCAGGCCAGCACCGATGTCGGCCAGCACCACAAGTTCAACACCGCCATCGCCCAGGTGATGACCGTGATGAACGTGCTGGAAAAAGCCCCGCAAGCCAGCGAACAGGACCGCGCCCTGCTGCAGGAAGGCCTGGAAGCCGTCACCCTGCTGCTGGCGCCGATCACTCCGCACATCAGCCACGAGCTGTGGCAGCGCCTGGGTCACCAGGGCGCCGTTATCGATGCGGCCTGGCCGGTACTGGACGAAAGCGCCCTGGTCCAGGACAGCATCGTCCTGGTCATCCAGGTCAACGGCAAACTGCGTGGCCAGATCGAAATGCCGGCTGCGGCCAGCCGCGAAGAAGTCGAAGCCGCCGCGCGCAGCAACGAAAACGTGTTGCGCTTCACCGAAGGCCTGAGCATCCGCAAGGTCATCGTGGTACCGGGCAAGCTGGTCAACATCGTCGCCAACTGACAGGAACGCCGGCCCGCCGCAGCGCGGGCCGGCGCACAGAATCGGCCCACAAGGGAGCTACAACATGATCAAACGCAATCTGCTGGTAATGGGCCTGGCCGTGATGCTCAGTGCCTGTGGTTTCCAGCTGCGCGGTACCGGCAACACCGAACTTGCGATCAAGGAACTGGACCTGAGCGCACGTAACGCCTACGGCGAAACCGTGACCCAGCTGCGTCAGGCCCTGCAGAGCAGTGGCGTTAAAGTCTACGCAGGCGCGCCTTACAAGCTGGTGCTGACCAACGAGCAAGAAACCCAGCGCGCCGCAACCTATGCCGGCGGCTCGGGACGTTCGGCCGAATACGAGCTGACCACGGTACTGAGCTACAGCATCGAAGGCCACAACGACACCAATCTGCTAAACGACAAGCTGGAAGTGCGCAAGATCTACGTGCATGACGGCAACAACATCACCGGCTCGCAGCAGGAAGCTACCCAGACCCGCGTAGAAATGCGCCGCGACCTGGTGCAGAACATGCTGGTGCGCCTGCAGCTGCTGACCCCAGGCCAGCTTGACAGCCTGCAGCAAAAGGCTGACGAGCGCGCCAAGGCCGAAGCCGACGCCCTCGAAGCGGCCCGCCGCGCCCAGGACGAAACGCCTCAGCAGTCGCCGCTGCAACTGCCGGTCAACTGAGAATGAACGGGGCACTGCGGTGCCCCGTCTGCCATCATGAAACTCACTCCCGCCCAGCTCAATAAACACCTGCAAGGCAGCCTCGCGCCGGTCTACGTGATCAGTGGCGATGATCCGCTGCTGTGCCAGGAAGCTGCCGATGCCGTACGCACTGCGGCGCGCCAGCAAGGTTTCGATGAACGCCAGGTGTTCAGCGCCGACGCCAACTTCGACTGGGGCACCCTGCTCCAGGCCGGCGCCAGCCTGTCGCTGTTCGCCCAAAGGCGCCTGCTCGAGCTGCGCCTGCCTTCCGGCAAGCCGGGTGACAAGGGCGCCGCCGCACTCATCGAATACTGCTCCAATCCCGCCGAAGACACCCTGCTGCTGATCAGCCTGCCCAAGCTCGATGGCAGTGCGCAGAAAACCAAGTGGGGCAAGGCGCTAGTCGAAGGCCAGCACGTCCAGTTCGTACAGATCTGGCCGGTGGACAGCCAGCAACTGCCGCAATGGATCAGCCAGCGTCTGTCCCAGGCCGGGTTGAGCGCGCAGCGCGACGCCGTTGACCTGATTGCCGCACGGGTTGAAGGCAACCTGCTGGCAGCAGCCCAGGAGATCGAAAAGCTCAAGCTATTGGCCGAGGGCAATCAGATCACCGTCGAAACGGTGCAGGCGGCAGTAGCCGACAGCGCCCGCTTCGATGTCTTCGGCCTGGTAGATGCGATTCTTAACGGCGAGGCAGCCCATGCCTTGCGCATGCTTGAAGGCTTGCGTGGCGAAGGTGTCGAGCCGCCGGTGATCCTCTGGGCCCTAGCCCGGGAGCTGCGCCTGCTGGCCGGGCTGGCCCAGCAGTTCAGCCAGGGCGTGCCGCTGGACAAGGCGTTCAGCCAGGCCCGGCCGCCGGTCTGGGACAAGCGCAAACCGTTGATGAGCAAGGCCCTGCAACGCCACTCGGCGCAGCGCTGGAGCCAGTTGCTGCAGGATGCCCAGCGCATCGACGCACAGATCAAGGGGCAGGCCCAGGGTTCGCCTTGGACCAGCCTGGCGCGTTTGTCGTTGTTGATGGCGGGGCAGCGTCTGGCGTTGCCGGCGGAGTGAAATTAATCGCGGGGCAAGCCCGCTCCTACACAGGTCGTGTGGGAGTGGGCTTGCCCCGCGATAGCTTCACGCCTATATTGCGCGCACACCCACCTAGCAGGACTCCCTGTCATGAGCAAAAAACCCGCCAAGCCCGGGCCCAACAAGGCCAAATCCATCGTCGCCCAGCCTTTGTTCCGCAGCCGCCAGGAACCCGCCGGCAAAGGCAAAGGCAGCTACCGCCGCGAAGCCTTCCAATCGAGAGATTGGGAGGCTTCTTACTTTTTAGCCGCATAAAGGCAAGAATCCGGCAGGCATGGTATGGTCGGCACCTGACCTGAAATACCTGGACCTGTGCATGCCCCTTTGTCTTTCCCGTCGCTGGCAACCTCGCCAGCTGATTGCCGCCTCCAGCCTCATCCTGCTTGTCGCCTGCGCGGAAAAACCCACCGCCGCCGATGCGCTGCCGCTGGCCCCTGCCCAGCCGGCTCCGGTAGTCACCCTGCCCACCCCCGCCGTCGACACCAGCAGCGAAATCCAGCCGCTGCAAACCTTCGCCCAATGGCAGGCGGGCTTCCGTCAGCAAGCCCTGCAAGCGGGCATCAATGCCGGCACCTTCGACCGCGCATTCCTCGGCGTCACGCCCGACATGGATGTAATCAAGGCTGATCGCAGCCAGCCGGAATTCACCCGGCCGGTATGGGAATACCTTGATGGCGCCCTCTCGCCGCTGCGTGTACGCAACGGCAAGGGCCTGCTGGAAAAACATGCAGAGTTGCTGAGCCAGATCGAACAACGCTACGGCGTCGACCGCAATGTGCTGGTTTCGGTGTGGGGTATGGAAAGCAACTTTGGCCAGTTCCAGGGCAACAAATCGGTGATCCGCTCCCTGGCCACCCTGGCCTACGAAGGCCGCCGTCCGGCGTTTGCCCAAGCGCAGCTGATCGCGGCGCTGCAGATCCTGCAAAACGGTGATATCCAGCCCGACGCCATGAAAGGCTCCTGGGCCGGGGCCATGGGCCAGACCCAGTTCATCCCCACCACTTACAACACCCATGCCGTGGACTTCGATGGCGATGGCCGTCGGGATATCTGGACCAGCTCGGCTGACGCCCTGGCGTCGACCGCTCATTACCTGCAAAGCTCCGGCTGGAAACGCGGCGAGCCTTGGGGCTTTGAAGTGCAACTGGCGCCTGGCTTCGATTACTGGCTGGCCGATGGCAGCCAGCGCAAGACGGTGTCCGAGTGGATGCAGTTGGGCCTGAAGCTGCCTGCCGGAGTGCGTCTGCCTGCCGGTAGCGAGCAGCTGTCCGCTGCCCTGTTGCTGCCTGCGGGTTATCGCGGCCCGGCCTTCCTGGTGCTGGACAACTTCCGCGCGATCCTCAAGTACAACAACTCGTCGTCCTACGCCATGGCCGTCGGCCTGCTCGGCCAGCGCTTCGATGGCTCAGGCTATATTGCCGGGTCATGGCCCAAGGATGACCTGCCGCTGAGCCGCAGCGAGCGCGTCGAGCTGCAGACTCTGCTCAGTGCCCGCAGCTACGACGCCGGCGCCGCCGACGGGATCATCGGCGCCAACACCCGCAAGGCCATTCGTAGTGCCCAGCAGGCGCTGGGCTGGCCTGCCGATGGGTATCCGACGCACAAGCTGCTCGATAGCTTGCGTCAGCGTTAAACCCCGATCGTGGGGCAAGCCAGGGTCTACAGACGCTGGCTTGCCCCGCGATTGCGCTCAAACAGATCCTGCTCCAGGCGCAAACACTTGCCCTCGGCATCCAGATGCACCCTGGCCCCGATCGGCAACGTCAGGTTCGGGTCGCAATGACCACTGCGCCATCCGGCCAGCACCGGCACCTGCAACGGCGCAAAGAACTGGCGCATCAAGGGTGCCAGCGCCTGCAGCGTGATCCCGGCAAAATCCCCGACCAGCACGCCACGAACACCCTCAAGCTTGCCCGCCAGGCGCAACTGCGTCAGCAGGCGGTCAACCCGGTACAACGGCTCGTTGATGTCCTCGATAAACAGAATGCCGCCGCCACAGTGGATTTCTGCAGGGGTGCCGAGGGTTGCGCACAGCATCGACAGGTTACCCCCTATCAAAGGTCCGCTGGCGGTGCCTGGCAGGATTGTGGTCAGCGGCCAGGCCTCGGGATGCTCAAGGCTGTCACCGGCGCCCACACGACCACTGAGCTGTTCGAACAGCGATGACAGCGTCGGCTCCTGCTTGTTGCCCAGCAATTCCGACTTGAGCATGGCGCCGTGGAAGGATACGAACCCGGCATGACGGGCGATGGCCGTGTGCAGCGCAGTAATGTCGCTGTAGCCGACCAAAGGCTTGGGATGACGGCGCAGCAGGTCAAAATCGATGTGTTCCAGCAGGCGCATGCTGCCGTAGCCACCGCGCAGGCAGATGATGGCATCGACATCCGCAGCACTAAAGGCATCATGCAAATCCTGCAAGCGCTGCGCATCGCTACCGGCCAGATAACCCTCGGCGGCGGTCACTCCCGGGTAGATCCGGCAGCGATAGCCGCGCGCCTGGAACCATTGGTGGACCTTGAGCGTATCGACCTGGGCGGGACCGGCCGGGGCAATGATCGCGATCAGCCCGCCAGCAGGCAAGGCCATCGGCAGCGGCTGGGCGTGGGACAGCACATCGGCCTGATGCGTGAAGGGAAGATTCATCCAGACGACTCCATGTGTGGACAGACCCGTCCACTGTAATTCAACGACCCGCGCAACAGCGCAAGGAAGCCCTGCCACAAACAAAAATGCCGATGCCGCAGGGTTGCGAGCATCGGCATTACGGCACGGCGGCGTCGATCAGAGCTTGATCTTGGCCTCGTGCGCCTGCTGGTCAGCATGGTACGAAGAACGCACCAGCGGACCGGAAGCAACGTTCTTGAAGCCCATCTTGTAACCTTCTTCGGCAAACCAGGCGAAGGTGTCCGGGTGCACGAAACGCTGCACCGGCAAGTGGCTGCGCGACGGCTGCAGGTACTGGCCGAGGGTCAGCATGTCGATGTTGTGCTCGCGCATGCGATGCATCACTTCGATCACTTCTTCGTCGGTTTCGCCAAGGCCGAGCATCAGGCCGGACTTGGTCGGTACGTGCGGCACCAGCTCCTTGAACTTCTGCAGCAGGGTCAGCGACCACTGGTAGTCCGAGCCCGGACGCGCAGCCTTGTACAGGCGCGGCACGGTTTCCAGGTTGTGGTTGAACACATCCGGCGGAGTCTCGGCGGTGATCGCCAGGGCCACGTCCATGCGTCCGCGGTAGTCCGGCACCAGGGTCTCGAGCTGGACGCCCGGCGACAGTGCGCGGATTTCACGGATGCAGTCGGCAAAGTGCTGGGCGCCACCGTCACGCAGATCGTCGCGGTCCACCGAGGTGATCACCACATACTTCAGGCGCAGGTCGGCAATGGCCACGGCGAGGTTCTTCGGCTCGTCGACGTCCAGAGGCTTGGGCCGGCCATGGCCAACGTCGCAGAACGGGCAACGACGGGTGCAGATATCACCCATGATCATGAAGGTCGCGGTGCCTCCCGAGAAGCACTCGCCCAGGTTCGGGCAGGAGGCCTCTTCGCAGACGCTGTGCAGCTTGTGCTTGCGCAGCAGTTGCTTGATACGGTCGACTTCCGGCGAAACCGGGATACGCACACGAATCCAGTCAGGCTTCTTTGGCAGCTCGTCGGTGGGGATGATCTTTACCGGGATACGCGCGACTTTTTCCGCGCCACGCAGTTTGACACCCGCCTCGACCTTCGGCCGTGGCGCTGGCGTCACGCTTTGCACTGGTTCTTGCACAACAGTAGTCATATTCAGAAGATTCCGCCCGTAAGGGTCGTCTGCTCAGCATAGTCGAGGTGCTTGACCAGCTGCCCGCGCAGCCTTGCCCTTACCTCAGAGAGTTCGATCGAGCCTGCCTGATCGCGCAGCTGGGTCATGGCCAGCCCCGCATACCCGCAGGGGTTAATCCGGCGGAATGGCGCAAGGTCCATGTCCACGTTCAGGGCAAGGCCGTGGAACGAACAGCCATTGCGAATCCGCAGGCCGAGCGAGGCGATCTTCGCCCCGTCGACATAGACGCCCGGCGCATCGGCCTTGGCCGCCGCTTCGACGTTGTAACTGGCCAGTAACTCGATCAGGCAGCGCTCGATGCGGCTGACCAGATCGCGCACGCCAAAGCCCAGGCGCCGCACATCCAGCAGCAGGTACGCCACCAGTTGGCCCGGGCCGTGATAGGTCACCTGGCCGCCGCGATCGGTCTGCACCACCGGGATATCCCCCGGTACCAGCAGATGCTCGGCCTTGCCGGCCTGGCCCTGGGTGAACACCGCCGGGTGTTCAACCAGCCATACCTCATCCGCCGTGCCCGGGCCACGCTGGTCGGTGAACCGACGCATGGCCTCCAGCACCGGCTCGTAAGGCAGCAGGCCGAGGTCGCGAAAGCCGAGGCAATCGGGCATCAGAGCACCATTTTCACGATTCCGGTCGCGCGCAGGGCGCTGTTGATATCGTGCAGCTGGTCTTCACCGGTGGCGACGATGTGCAGTTGCACCGTGGTGTACTTGCCTTCCTTGCTCTGACGTTCCGCCAGGGTACTCATGTCGACCGTGGCGTACTTCTTCAGGATCTCGATCACCGTGTCCTTGAAATTGACCACGGTGTCGCCAATGACCTTGATCGGGTAATCGGCGCAAGGGAATTCGATTTTGTGCGACTTGTCAGCTTCGGTCATGGCAATAACGGCCTCGTAAGCCGTGGCAACAACAACGCCCCCGCATGAATGGCGGGGGCGTGGCAGGTCACGATATCAGTTGAACAACCCGTAGAAGAATAGCCGAATGCTATCCCACACACGACGGAAGAAACCACCTTCCTCAACGCCATCCAGGGCGATCAGGTCGGCACTGTGGACAACCTTGTCATCCAGTTTGACTTCCACTTTACCGATCACGTCACCTTTGTTGATCGGAGCGATCAATTGCGGGTTCATGGTCATGCTCGCGGCGAGCTTTTTCAATTGGCCTTTAGGCAAAGTCATGGTCAGGTCTTGCGCAAGGCCGGCCTTGACCTGGTTGGCGGCACCTTTCCAGACCGGCGCCTGAGCCAGCTCAGTACCCTTCTGGTAGAAGGTCTGGGTTTCGAAGAAACGGAAACCGTAGGTCAGCAGCTTCTGAGTCTCGGCAGCGCGAGCCTGGTCGCTATTGGTGCCGAAGACCACGGCGATCAGGCGCATGCCGTCACGAACCGCGGAAGTCACCATGCAGTAGCCGGCTTCGTCGGTGTGGCCGGTTTTCAGACCGTCGACGGTCTTGTCGCGCCACAGCAGCAGGTTGCGGTTGGTCTGCTTGATGTTGTTCCAGAAGAACTCTTTCTGCGAGTAGATCGCATAGTGAGCCGGGTCTTCGTGGATGATCGCGCGGCCCAGCACGGCCATGTCGTGAGCCGACGAGTAGTGCTCGGGGTTCGGCAGACCGGTCGGGTTCATGAAGTGGGTGTTGGTCATGCCCAGGTCAGCGGCAGTCTTGTTCATCATGTCAGCGAAGGCGTCTTCGCTGCCGGCCATGTGCTCGGCCAGGGCAACGCTGGCATCGTTACCGGACTGGATGATGATGCCGTGCAGCAGGTCGCTGACGCTGACCTGGGAGCCGACCTTGATGAACATACGCGAACCGCCGGTGCGCCAGGCGTTTTCGCTGACGGTGACCGGGTCGTTCTCGCCCAGCTGGCCACGACGGATATCCAGGGTCGCGATGTAGGCGGTCATCAGCTTGGTCAGGCTCGCCGGAGGCAGACGCTGGTCACCATTGTTCTCGACCAGGATGTTGCCGCTGGAGGCTTCCATGAGCACGTAGGACTTGGCAGCCAGTTGCGGCGGCGACGGCATCATCTGCTCTGCCGCGAAGGCGGCAGGGGCAATCATCAGCGGTACAAGCAGGCAAAGGCGTTTGGCAAAGCTGGTTATGTTCATCCGTCTCTCGAAATGGCTAATGGGCTCATGCCCTTATGGGCAAAACGTTTACAGGCACATGGCCTGACGGGCAAAACCGCCATTGTACATGGCGACTAAGCCCGGCTGCATGACAAACCGATCAGTCCCCCCGATCAGTCTGCCGTGACGACTTTGGGCTGCCCCAGATTGGCCAGCCGCACGCTGTCCTGCATCTGCTGGGCTTCACCCTGGCTGTTGATCGGCCCCAGACGGACCCGGTGCAGGGTCTGCTGGTTACGCACGATGGAACTGATGAAAACCGGCGCGCTGACCATGCTGCTGAGCTTGGAGCGCAGCAGTTCGGCGGCGTCCGGGTTGGCAAAAGCGCCGACCTGCAAGTAAAGACCATTGCCGGCCTGGCTGTTGTTGCTGGCGACCTGAACCGGCACAACCGCTGCTGCATGCTGCTGCGGCGGCGGCGTCCATTGTTCGACAGTGCCGGTGCTGGCCGGCAGCGCCTGGGTCTGGGCCACTTGCGGTTGGTCGAGGACCATCGGCACCGGCTGGCCACGCTGGGCCCACCATTGTTTCGGGTCGATGCCCTCGACGCGCACCCGCGCGGTACCGGTTTCGGCATAGCCGAGCTTCTTTGCCGCGGCGTACGAGAGGTCGATGATGCGGTCGGAATAGAACGGCCCGCGGTCGTTGACCCGCAGGATCACGCTGCGCTGGTTGTCGAGGTTGGTGACCTTGACGTAGGCCGGCAGCGGCAGGGTCTTGTGCGCCGCGCTCATGCCGTAGAGGTCATAGACCTCGCCATTGGCGGTGTTCTGGCCGTGGAACTTGGTGCCGTACCACGACGCAGTGCCTTCGGCGCGGTAGTTGCGCGACTCCTGGATCGGGAAGTAGGTTTTGCCCAGCACGGTGTACGGGTTGGCCTTGTAGTTGCCGGTATGCACGGTCGGGGTCGCGTCAGGGATCTTCGAAACGTCGACATCCCACCACGGCGCGCCATCCTTGTGGGCCCGGTTGATGTCCAGGCCTGGCTTGGCCCGCACCACATTGGCATTACCCTGGGTCGAGGGGCTCGGGCGGCTGCTCGAGCAGCTCACCAGCACCAGGCCAAGGGCTGCGCAACCGAACAGTTTCAGCGATGTAGCGGAGAACATTACGCGCATTACTTGGCGCCCCGTGCTTGAACCAGCAGGTCCGAGAGCTGATGCACTGCCATGGCATACATCACGCTGCGGTTATAGCGAGTGATCGCGTAGAAGTTTTTCAGGCCCAGCCAGTATTCCGGGCCATTGTCACCTTCGAGCCGGAAGGCGGTGACCGGCAGATCATCGCGCAGCGCATCATGACTCGACCAGCCCAGTGCCCGCAACTGCGCGACTGTCTTGACCGCATCGATGCCCGGGCTCAGCCCCTCGTCGACGCGTTCGCCACGCACCGTGGCGCGGCTGACCACCTGCTCGCCGGCAACCCAGCCATGGCGCTTGAAGTAGCTGGCGACGCTGCCGATGGCATCATCCGGGTTGTTCCAGATATTGATGTGGCCGTCGCCGTCAAAGTCCACGGCGTAGGCGCGAAAGCTGCTCGGCATGAACTGCGGCAGGCCCATGGCCCCGGCGTAGGAGCCTTTGAGGGTCAACGGGTCGACCTGCTCTTCACGTGCCAGCAACAGGTACTCGCGCAACTCCTTGCGGAAGAATTCGGCGCGCGGCGGGTAATCGAAGCCCAGGGTCGACAGCGCGTCGATCACCCGGTAGTTGCCGGTGTTGCGGCCAAAGAAGGTCTCGACGCCGATGATCGAGACGATCACCTGGGCCGGCACGCCGTATTCCTGCTCGGCGCGGGCCAGGGTGGCTTCATGCTGGCGCCAGAAGTCGACGCCACGGGCAACCCGGGCATCGGTGAGGAACATCGGGCGGTAGTCTTTCCAGGGCTTTACCCGCTCGGCCGGGCGCGAAATCGCATCAAGGATCGACTGCTTGCGCTGAACCTCGCGAAACACCCCCATCAGCTGCTCACCGGCAAAACCGTAGTCGCGGGTCATTTCGCCGACGAACTCGGCTACCTGGGGCGAACCGTCGTAGTCGCCGGCAGTAGCGCTTTGCGCCCCGCCCAGCAAACCCAGAAAGCCGACCCAGGGCGCGCAACGAGCCGCCCAGCCACGCATTGCTTGCATGTAATTCTTCACCTTATTCAAACCTGCGCAATCCATTTGCGATGCGTATGGATCGACATTAAAACCCCAAACGCTGACAGCAGCGTCACCAACGAAGTTCCGCCATAACTAATGAAGGGCAGCGGCACACCCACCACAGGCAACAAGCCGCTGACCATACCGATATTGACGAATACGTAAACAAAGAAGGTCATGGTCAGGCTGCCGGCCAGCAACTTGCCGTAGAGCGTCTGGGCCTGGGCGGTAATCACCAGGCCGCGGCCGATCAGCAAAAGGTAGATCAGCAGCAGCGCACAGATGCCGACCAGGCCAAACTCCTCGCCGAGCACGGCGATGATGAAGTCGGTGTGGCTTTCCGGGAGAAAATCCAGGTGCGACTGGGTGCCCAGCAACCAGCCCTTGCCGAACACGCCGCCCGAACCGATCGCCGCTTTCGACTGGATGATGTTCCAGCCGGTGCCCAGCGGATCGCTTTCCGGGTCGAGGAAGGTCAGCACCCGCTGCTTCTGGTAGTCGTGCATGACGAAGAACCACATGGCCACCGCCACTGGCACCGCCGCCGCCACTACGCTGAGGATCCAGCGCCAGCGCAGACCGCCCATGAACAGCACGAAGGCGCCAGAAGCAAGGATCAGCAACGCGGTCCCAAGGTCAGGTTGGCGGACGATGAGAATGAACGGCAAGCCGATCAGGATCAGGCTGATCATCACGTGCTTGAGGTGCGGCGGCAGCGAGCGCTTGGCCAAGTACCAGGCGATGGTCGCCGGCATGATGATCTTCATGAACTCCGAGGGCTGGAAGCGGATCACCCCGGGAATGTTGATCCAGCGCGTGGCGCCCATGGCGTTGTGGCCCATGACGTCCACCACCACCAACAGGATTAACCCCACCACATAGGCCAGGGGCACCCAGCGGGCCATGAAACGCGGCTCGAGCTGGGCGATGACGAACATCGACACTAGGCCAATGCCGAAAGAACTGGCCTGCTTGAGCAGCAGGTCCCAGTTCTTGCCGCTGGCCGAATAGAGGACGAACAGGCTGCCGGCGGCCAGGGTCAGCAGCAGGATCAGCAACGGGCCGTCGATATGGATGCGCTGCAGGAAGCTGGCGCGACGACGCATGACGTCCTCGCTGGAGAGCATGCGATCGAAATTGTTCTTCACTTGGCCGATTCCTGAACGACGGTGGCGGGAGCGAACTCGGGTTTGAGCCGGCCATTCTCGTCGAGCAACCAGGCGTCCATCACCTGACGCATCACGGGCGCTGCGACGCGGCCACCGGCCTCGCCGTTTTCGATCATGACCGACACCACGATCTTCGGGTTCTCTGCCGGGGCGAAGCCAACGAACAGGGCGTGGTCACGGTGGCGCTCCTGAACCTTGTTGCGGTCATAGCGCTCGCCCTGCTTGATCGCCACTACCTGGGCGGTGCCACTCTTGCCGGCAATCCGGTACTGGGCCCCGGCGGCGGCGGCGCGGGCGGTGCCGCGGGCGTTGTGCATCACCTGTTCCATGCCGTGGGTAACCTTGGCCCAGTCGGACTTGTCACGCAGTACGATGTCGTCCATCGGATTCTCGTCCACCGGCGGCTGGCCTTCGATGGTCTTGGCCAGGTGCGGACGGTTCCACTTGCCCTTGCTGGCGATCAGCGCGATGGCCTGGGCCATCTGCAGCGGCGTGGTCTGCATGTAGCCCTGGCCGATACCGAGGATCAATGTCTCACCCGGGAACCAGGCCTGGCGGCGGGTAGCACGCTTCCATTCGCGGGTCGGCATCAGGCCGGCGGACTCCTCGAACATGTCGAGGGAGACTTTCTGCCCGAGGCCGAACTTGTTCATGTAACTGGACAGGCGGTCGATGCCCATCTTGTGCGCCAGGTCGTAGAAGTAGGTGTCGTTGGAGCGCATGATCGCCAGGTCCAGATCGACCCAGCCGTCACCGCTGCGGTTCCAGTTACGGTATTTGTGGTCATAGTTGGGCAACTGGTAGAAGCCCGGGTCGAATACCCGACTGCTGGCCGTGACTACGCCACTGTCGAGGCCAGCGATGGCTACTGCCGGCTTGATGGTCGAACCCGGCGGGTACAGGCCACGCAGTACGCGGTTGAACAGCGGACGGTCGATCGAGTCGCGCAGCTCGGCATAGGCCTTGAAACTGATGCCGGTGACGAACGGGTTGGGGTCGAAGCTCGGCTGGCTGACCATCGCCAGCACTTCACCGGTGTTCGGATCGAGCGCCACGATAGCGCCGCGACGCCCGCCCAGTGCGGCCTCAGCGGCCTCCTGCAGCTTGATGTCGAGACTCAGGACGATGTCTTTGCCGGGGATCGGATCGGTGCGCTTGAGCACCCGCAATACCCGGCCACGGGCGTTGGTCTCGACCTCTTCGTAACCCACCTGACCGTGCAACTCCGGCTCGTAGAAACGCTCGATGCCGGTCTTGCCGATATGGTGGGTGCCACTGTAGTTGACCGGGTCGAGGGTCTTGAGCTCTTTCTCGTTGATCCGCCCGACATAGCCGACCGAGTGGGCAAAGTGCGCACCCTGCGGGTAATGGCGCACCAACTGGGCGACCACCTCAACACCGGGCAGGCGGAACTGGTTCACTGCGATCCGGGCGATCTGTTCCTCGGTCAGTTCGAACAGGATCGGCACCGGCTCGAATGGCCGTCGGCCCTGGCGCATGCGCTTTTCGAACAGGGTGCGGTCATCCGGGGTCAGTTCCAGCACTTCGACAATCACGTCGAGCACCTGCTGCCAATCGCCGGAGCGCTCGCGGGTCATGCTCAGGCTGAAGCTTGGCCGGTTATCGGCGACGATCACCCCGTTACGGTCGAAAATCAGCCCGCGGGTCGGCGGAATTGGCTGCACATGCACCCGGTTGTTTTCCGACAGGGTCGAGTGATAGTCGTACTGGATCACCTGCAGGTAATACAGACGGGCGATCAATACGCAGATCAGCAGGACGATCGCCACTGCACCGACCACGACGCGGCTACGCACCATACGGGCGTCTTTCTCGTGATCCTTGAGGCGAATCGGCTGCGACATTGAAAAGGCTTAAGGCTTATTTATGGTAGGGGTGCCCGGACAATACGGTCCAGGCGCGGTACAGCTGTTCGCCGATCAGTATCCTTACCAACGGGTGGGGCAGTGTCAGCGGCGACAGCGACCAGCGCTGCTCGGCCCGCGCGCAAACTTCCGGCGCCAGCCCTTCGGGGCCACCGACCATGAAGTTGACAGTACGCGAGTCCAGGCGCCAGCGGTCCAGCTCGACCGCCAGTTGCTCGGTACTCCAGGGCTTGCCATGGACCTCCAGGGTGACAATCCGTTCCCCTGGCTGGACCTTGGCGAGCATGGCCTCGCCCTCCTGACGAATCAGGCGAGCGACGTCGGCATTCTTGCCCCGGGTATTGAGCGGTATTTCCACCAGCTCCAGCGACAGCTCAGAGGGCAGGCGCTTGGCATATTCATGCCAACCGTCCTCGACCCACTTGGGCATGCGCGAGCCGACCGCGATCAGACGCAGACGCACGAGCCTTCCTTATTCCCGATCTTTCAGCTTGTCTGAAAAGTCGTGGGTGTTTTCCGGGCTGTGGTGCTTGCCATCGGCGGCGCGGCTTTGCTCGGCACCCATCCACAGACGTTCGAGGTCGTAGAACTGACGGGCAGCGGCGGTCATCATGTGAACGATGACGTCGTTGAGGTCAAGCAGTACCCAGTCGCTGTCGCCCTTGCCTTCTTCGCCCAGAGGCTGCACGCCCTTGGCCTTGACCTGCTCACGGACCTTTTCCAGCATCGCGCTGATCTGGCGGTTGGAGGTACCGGTAGCGATGATCATGTAATCGGTCAGGCTGTGCTTTTCTTTTACGTCGATGACCTGGATGTCCTGGGCCTTGACGTCTTCCAGGGCTGCCTTGGTCAGTTCGACCAGCTCTTCGGCGCTGACGTTGTGTTTTTGCTTGGTCATATAAAACTCATTCAACTCAATAGTATGGGGCGCTTCTCAGCACCCTCAGTTCGGCGCACGGTAAAGGTTGTGCGCATCGATGTAGGCCAGTACTGCGTCCGGCACCAGAAACCGCACCGACTTGCCGCTGGCCAGCAGCTGTCGGATCTGCGTGGCTGACACCGCAAGCGGCGTCTGCCAGACGAATGCAATATTCCCGGCAGGCCCGTCCAGGGCCTGCGGATCACTGACCGAACGTGCGGCCAGCAGGTTGCGCAAGGCATCCGGCGGCTCGACGTCGGCATCCGGGCGTTGCAGCACCAGGATATGACAGTGTTGCAGCAATTCTTCCCAACGGTGCCAACTGGGCAGGCCGCAGAACGCGTCCCAGCCCAGCAGCAGAAACAGCTGCTCCGAGGCGGCCATTTCAGCACGCATCAGTTCCAGCGTTTCAATGGTGTACGACGGCTTGTCACGGGCCAGCTCGCGGGCATCGACCGACAGCGTCGGCACGCCCTGTACAGCACACTGGACCATCGCCAGGCGGTCCTGGGCCGACACCTGTGGCGTGTCGCGGTGCGGCGGGCGGGCGTTGGGCATCAGCCGCAGCTCGTCCAGCGCCAGCACCTCGGCTACCTCCAGCGCACTGCGCAGGTGACCGATGTGCACCGGGTCGAATGTCCCGCCGAGCACGCCGATGCGCCGGGCGGGCGACATCGTCGAGACTGGGGCGAGCGGTTTGCGCTCGGCCAAGTCAGAGCGACTCCTGTCCGCGTAGCTGACCGTCGCCGATCACCACGTATTTCTCGCAGGTCAGGCCTTCCAGGCCGACCGGGCCGCGGGCGTGCAGCTTGTCGGTGGAAATACCGATCTCTGCGCCCAGGCCGTATTCGAACCCGTCGGCAAAGCAGGTCGGGGTGTTGATCATCACCGACGACGAATCGACCTCGGCCATGAACTGGCGAGCCTGCGCCTGATGTTCGGTCACGATCGAGTCGGTATGGTGCGAACCATAGCGATTGATGTGCTCGATGGCCTGGTCCAGGCCGTCCACCACACGGATCGACAGAATCGCCGCGAGGTATTCGGTGTTCCAGTCCGCTTCTGTCGCCGGCACCGCCTCGATAATTTCAAGGGTACGCTCGCAACCGCGCAGTTCGACGCCTTTTTCCCGAAATTGGCGGGCCATTTCCGGCAAAAACTCGGCAGCTATCGACTGATCGACCAGCAGGGTTTCCATCGCCCCGCAGATGCCATAGCGGTAGGTCTTGGCGTTGAAGGCAATGCGCCGGGCCTTGTCCAGCTCGGCATGCGCGGCCACATAGACGTGGCAGATACCGTCCAGGTGCTTGATTACCGGCACCCGCGCGTCGCGGCTGATGCGCTCGATCAGGCCCTTGCCGCCACGCGGCACGATGACATCGACAAACTCCGGCATGCTGATCAGCGCACCGACCGCTTCGCGATCGGTGGTTTCAACCACTTGCACCACGGCTGCCGGCAAGCCGGCCTCGGCCAGGCCGCGCTGGATGCAAGTGGCAATGGCACGGTTGGAGTGGATGGCCTCGGAGCCGCCACGCAAGATGGTGGCGTTGCCCGACTTGAGGCACAGGCTGGCAGCGTCGATGGTCACGTTCGGACGCGACTCGTAAATGATGCCGATCACCCCCAGCGGTACGCGCATCTTGCCGACCTGGATACCCGATGGCCGGTAGCTCATGTCGCGGATCGCGCCGACCGGGTCCGGCAGGCTGGCCACCTGACGCAGGCCGACGATCATGCCGTCGATGCGTGCCGGGGTCAGCGCCAGGCGCTCGAGCATGGCCGGTTCCAGGCCATTGGCGCGGCCAGCGGCGAGGTCCAGCTCATTGGCGGCGGTCAGCTCGGCGCGGGCAGCGTCCAGGGCGTTGGCGGCGGCTTGCAGGGCGCGGTTCTTCTGCGCGGTGCTGGCACGGCCGATCACGCGCGACGCCGCGCGGGCAGCGCGCCCCAGGCGGGTCATGTAGTCAAGAACGGACTCAGTCATGGGCTCAGTGGTCTTGGCGAAGGGGAAAATCGGATGATTATAACTGTCGCGTGGTCCCACGCCCAGCGGTGACAGGCGGATGGTCGAAAAGAGTGCCGCTTCCCCACTCCATAATGACCATTCAGGGTTGGTTAAGGCAGAAATTGCTATCATCGCCCACCTGTCCACCCGCGAACCTGCCCGTATGCCCGACTCCGCCCCCTGCCCGCTCAAGGCCCTGCCTGACAGCTTTTTCGACCGCGACGCCGGCGAACTGGCCAGGGCTCTGCTGGGCAAGGTCATCCGCCACCGCCACGGCCCCTACTGGCTGGCGGCACGGATCATCGAGACCGAGGCCTACTACCTCACCGACAAGGGCAGCCACGCCTCGCTTGGCTACACCGAGAAACGCCGGGCGCTGTTCCTCGACGGCGGGCACATCTACATGTACTACGCCCGCGGTGGCGACTCGCTGAACTTCAGCGCTCACGGCCCTGGCAACGCCGTGCTGATCAAATCGGCCTATCCGTTTGTCGACGCCCTGTCGGACACCAACAGCCTGGCGCAAATGCAACTGAACAACCCCGACGCCAACGGCCAGCCGCGCCCGCCCGAACGCCTCTGCGCCGGCCAGACCCTGCTGTGCAAGGCCCTGGGCCTGAAAGTGCCGCATTGGGACGGTAAACGCTTCGATGCCGAGCAACTGTTTGTCGAAGACTGCGGTATCAACGTGAAACAAATTATCCAGACCACCCGCTTGGGGATTCCCCACGGCCGCGATGAACATCTGCCCTACCGTTTCGTCGACGCCGACTTCACCCGCCATTGCACACGGAACCCGCTGCGCCGGGGTCAAGTCGAAGGCCGGGACTACTTTTTACTGACACAAGGAAACTGACACGATGGGCCCATGGCTCGACAGCATGACCACCTGGCTCAGCGCCAACCCGCAGTGGCTGGGCTTGGCAATTTTTCTGGTGGCCTGCGTGGAATGCCTGGCGATTGCCGGGATCATCGTCCCCGGCACCGTTCTGCTGTTCGCCGTCGCGGTACTGGCCGGCAGCGGCGCACTAAGCCTGGGCGAAACCTTGTTGCTGGGTTTTGCCGGTGGCTTGCTCGGCGATGCGATCTCCTACACCTTGGGCCGGCGCTTTCACCAGAACATCCGCCGCTTGCCGCTGCTGCGCCACCACCCTGAGTGGATCGGCAGCGCCGAGACCTACTTCCAGCGCTACGGCATCGCCAGCCTGCTGGTCGGGCGCTTCATCGGCCCGCTGCGACCGATGCTGCCGATGGTCGCCGGCATGTTCGACATGCCGCTGCCGCGCTTTATCGCCGTCAGCCTGCTGGCCGGCGCTGGCTGGGCGGTGGCCTACCTGCTGCCGGGCTGGGCCACCGGCGCGGCCATGCGCCTGCCGTTGCCGGAGGGTTTCTGGCCACAGGCGGGGGTGGTGATGGGCGGCCTGGCGGTGCTGATCGGCCTCAGCGTCAACAGCAGCCTGCGCAGCATGCGTCGCGGCACCCGGCTGATTGCCGGGATGAGCCTGCTGGCCTTGATCGGGCTGTTTCTCGGCTGGCCGTACCTGACCCAGTTCGACCAGGGCCTGATGACCCTGATCCAGGAAAACCGCAACCGCGCCATCGATGGCACCGTAGTGCTGATCACCCGCCTCGGCGACTTCCGTACCCAGTTCTTCCTCGGCGGCCTGCTCACCGGCCTGTTGCTGCTGGCCCGGCAATGGCGCCCGGCGATTTTCGCCGGCAGCACCCTGATCGGCACGGCTCTGGCCAATGGCAGCCTCAAATGGCTGTTTGCCCGAGCGCGCCCGGAGGTGCTGACCGACCCGCTGACCACCTACAGCATGCCCAGCGGCCACAGCTCGGCATCGTTTGCGTTCTTTCTGGTACTGGCCGTGCTGGCCGGGCGCGGGCAGCCGCCGCGCATGCGCCTGACCTGGATTATGCTGGGCTGCATCCCGGCGCTGTCGATTGCCCTGTCACGGGTATACCTGGGGGCGCACTGGCCGACCGACATCCTCGCCGGCGCCATGCTCGCCTGCGGCGTGTGCGCTACCAGCCTGACCCTGACCCAGTATCGCCAACCGCTCACCGCCCTGCCGCTGAAGGTCTGGTGGTTGATTCTGCCGGCCTGCGTTGCCTTGCTGGCGTTTTTCGCTTTGCACTCATTGCCACACGCCCTGCTGCGCTACCAGTACTGACAGCTCAGGCAAACAGTTCGCCCTGCAGTCGATCGAGCAGCGCCTGGATAGCCTCCAGGCGTTTGTGTGGTGAGTCGATGGCCAGCAGGTCGAGCTTGTCTTCTTCAACGAACGGCAGCAGATAGGCGAGCTGGTTGGCCAGCGCCTGCTGCCCGCCCACCGTCACCGGCATGCCCAGGGCTTCGACCATCGGGTGCTCACCCAGGGCCTGCAGCAGCGCCAGCAAGTCGTGATGGTCATCTTCCAGTGGCTCGTCGGCAAGTTCCGGCAACCAGGACACATCAGCCACCAGCAACTGGTCCTTCTGCACCTCGAACGGCCCGACGCGAAAGCGCCGGGTGCCCTCGACCCGAATCCCCAACAGGCCGTTGTCCTGCTGCTGGAAATCGCGAATCACCGCCTCACAGCCGATCGGCGAGAAACCGCTGGGCGCAGCGCCCACCTGTTCGCCTTCGAGGATGCACACCACGCCAAAGCCGCCGCCCTGTTTCATGATGCGGCCGATCATGTCCAGGTAGCGCGCCTCGAAGATCTGCAAATCGAGAAAGCAGCCCGGGAACAGCACGGTATTGAGCGGAAACAGGGGTAACGTCATTGCAACTCCTCAAGCAACCAGGCTAACCGCCAGTGGCAGGAATACCGCCGTGGCAACCCCCATCAGGCTCATCGCCAGGGCCGCGAAGGCCCCGCACTCTTCACTTTCCTGCAGTGCTACCGAAGTGCCCACCGCATGCGCCGTCACGCCCAGAGCCATGCCACGCGCTTCCGGGCTGTGCACACCACAACGCGACAACAGCGCCGGGCCGAAAATCGCCCCGATCACTCCGGTGATCAGGACGAACACCGCCGCCAGCGCGGCCACGCCGCCAATCTGCTCGGCCACCAGCATGGCAATCGGCGAAGTCACCGACTTGGGTGCCATGGTCATCAGGATCATGTGCTCGGCGCCGAACCACCAGCCCAGCAACAAGCAGGCACCCGTGGCGAACACCCCTCCGATTACCAGCGTAGTAAAGGTCGGCCAGAACAGCTGGCGAATGCGCCGCAGGTTGAGATAGAGCGGTACCGCCAGGGCCACGGTCGCCGGGCCCAGGAGAATGTTCATGATCTCGGTGCTTTTGCGGTACTCGCTGTAGGTCAGGCCGCAGGTGAGCAGTACGCCAATGACCACCAGCATCGACACCAGTACCGGCTGCAGGAAGATCCAGCGGGTTTTCTCGTAGGCCGCCAGCACCAGTTGGTAGGCGCCCAGGGTGATGCCGATGCCGAACAGCGGATGGTGAATGACGGCATTGACGGCGCCGCTCCAGTCCAGGCTCATGGCTGCTCCTCATGGCTGCCCTGGCGGGCCATCAGCTTGTGCATCAGCACACCGACGAACACCAGCGTGAGCAGCGCCGACAGCACCAGGGCACCGACGATGGCCCAGAAGTCCGCGGCGATATCCGCGGCGTAGACCATCACCCCCACCGCCGGCGGCACCAGCAGCAGTGGCAGGTAGCGCAGCAGGCTGTTGGCCGCCTCGCTCAGGGGCGCGCCCACCTCGCCGCGCAGCATCAGGTACACCAGCAGCAACAGCAGGCCGATGATCGGCCCGGGCAGGATCGGCACCAACAGGTGATTGATTGCCGTTCCGAGCAACTGGAACAGCACCAGCCAGGTCAAACCACGCAACAGCATAAGCATCTCCTTGAAGCCTGGCGGCCATTATAAGCACGCTAACGACCGCGCTATAAGCCGATATTCGCCGACTTGACCGCATCCAGCGAGCGTGCTGATCTTAGACTTTCGAATCTGCCGAAGTCATAAGAAAACCAAAGACAATCTGGAGAGTCACAATGCCCTATGTACCTGTTGCAGAGCTTTCGCAGTACGTTGGAAAGGAACTGGGATGTTCCGAATGGCTGACCATCGATCAACAACGCATCAACCTGTTTGCCGAGGCAACCGGCGACTTTCAGTTCATCCATGTCGATCCGGTGAAGGCGGCAAAAACGCCATTTGGCAGCACCATCGCTCACGGCTTTCTCACCCTGTCGCTGATCCCCAAGTTGATGGAGGACATTCTGGTCATGCCCGAAGGCCTGAAAATGGTCGTCAACTATGGCCTGGACAGTGTGCGCTTCATCCAGCCGGTCAAAGTCGACAGCAAGGTGCGGCTGAAAGTCGAGCTGACTGACGTCACCGAGAAAAAGCCCGGGCAATGGCTGCTCAAGGCCACCGCTACCCTGGAAATCGAAGGCCAGGAAAAACCCGCCTACATCGCCGAACCGCTGTCGCTCTGCTTCGTCTGATCCAGGCATTGGGTGAAACCGTCCTGGCGACTGTTTCACCCGCCGCATTCTGCGGCATACTCGGGGCCTCACTCGTCCGGACCCCGCCATGCGCCCACTCGTTCCTCTTGCCCTGACCCTGCTATTGGCCGCTTGCGGTGATGGCGAACCGTTGTCGCCCCCTGATGCGCGCCTGCCCGATGGCGGCCGCTATCGTGGCGAAGTGGTCGATGGACTGTTGCAAGGTGCCGGGCGTATCGACTACCCCAATGGCAGCTGGTACCAGGGCAACTTCCTCAATGGCCAGTGGCAGGGTCAGGGCGAGTGGCACGGCAGCAATGGCGAGGTTTACCGCGGCCAGTTCCAGCAGGGCCTGTTCCACGGCCTGGGCACCCTGAAGACGCCAGGCAGCAGCTACACCGGCGGCTTCAAGCTGGGTCGGCGCGATGGCGAAGGCACCTTGAAAGAGCCCGGCCTGCTCTACCGCGGCCAATTCAAGGACGACCAGTACAACGGCGCCGGCCATCTCGAACTAGCTGACGGCAGCCAGTACCAGGGCCTGTTCACCCGAGGCAAACCCAATGGCGAAGGCATTCGCAGCGATGCCAGCGGCAACCAGTTCAGCGGCCATTTCGTCAACGGCCAGCTTGAAGGCAGTGGCACATTCAATAGCGCCGAGGGCGATCAATACATCGGCGCCTTTCACGACAACCGCCTGGAAGGTCGCGGCCGCTACGAAAACGCTGACGGCGACGTGTGGATCGGCCAGTTCAAGGATGGCTCGCTCAGCGGCAAGGGCGAGCTGATCGGCAGTGACGGCAGCCACTACAAGGGCAACTTTCGTGACTGGCGCTTTTCCGGTAACGGCCGCCTGCAGTTGCCGGATGGCAGCGTCTATGTCGGCGGCTTCGAAAACGACACCTACCAGGGCAATGGCCGCCTGACCCTGGTCGACGGGCGCAGTGAGAGCGGCCTGTGGCTCAGCGGCCAGCGCGTGCGCGACGAGCACGGCAAGCTGTTGCCCGACCCGCTGGAACTGGCCCTGCTCAACCAGGGCAACCTGCTCGACCAGGCGCTGGCCAAGGTGCCAGCCTCGACCCCGGAAATCGAACTCTACAGCCTGGCCCTTGGCGGCGATGGCAAGCAGAGCGTGTTCCTGCGCGAAGCCGATTATGTCAGCAACATGCTCAAGAGCCGCTTTGGTGCGGTGGGCCAGATCAACCTGGTCAACCACCGCGACCACCTCGCCGACCGGCCCATGGCCACCCGCGAGAACCTCGCCCGCGCGGTGCGCACTCTGGCAGAGCGCAGCGGCCCGGAAGACCTGGTGTTCATCTACCTGACCAGCCACGGCAGCCACGAGCATGAACTGGTCCTCGACCAGCCGCGCCTGCAGCTGGCTGATCTGCCCGCCGATGCCCTGGCCACAACCCTCGCGCCACTGAAAGACCGCGACAAGATTATTGTCATCTCGGCCTGCTATTCCGGCGGCTATATCGCCCCGCTCAAGGACGACAGGACCTTGATCATGACCGCCTCGCGTGCCGACCGTGTGTCGTTCGGCTGCTCGGAAGAAGCCGATTTCACCTATTTCGGTGATGCCTTGTTCGCCCAGGCCCTGAACCAGACCGATGATCTGCAACAGGCATTCGCCCGAGCCACGGCCGCCGTCGCCGAACGCGAGTCGATTGAAGGCTTTGACGCCTCCGAGCCGCAGATCTGGGCGCCCAAAGCAGTCTTAGAGCACTGGAAGCGACTGCGCCAGCAGCAAGCACGCAAGGCGTTGCAAAGTGCTGAGGGCCAATCAAGTGAACATGCAAAAAATGCGAGCAACCACTAAGCTGACTGTATCAAGGGAGAGACATCATGTACTTGACGCCTCAGCACATCCTGCTTGCCGGAGCCACCGGTCTTACCGGTGAACATTTACTTGATCGGCTGCTCAACGAGCCTACCGTCAGCCGCGTATTGGCCCCAACCCGTCGCCCTCTGGCCGAACACCCGCACCTGGAAAACCCGGTGGGTGACCCGGCGGTATTCCTCCCGCAACTGGCGGGTCGTGTCGATATCGCCTTCTGCTGCCTGGGCACCACCATCAAGCAGGCCGGATCGGAGCCGGCCTTTCGCGCCGTCGACCTGGACATGGTCGTCGCCTTCGGCAAACGCGCCCGGGAAATGGGCGCACGGCATCTGCTGGTGGTCAGCGCCCTGGGCGCCGACCGCAGATCGCCGATCTTCTACAACCGGGTCAAAGGTGAAATGGAGGCTGCATTGAAGGCCCAGGACTGGCCGCAATTGACCATTGCCCGGCCGTCGTTACTGCTGGGCGATCGCGTCGAACCGCGGCTGTCGGAGAGGCTGGCCGGGCCGCTGTCGAAGTTGATTCCGGGCAAGTATCGGGGGATCGAGGCGTGCCAGCTGGCGCGGGCGCTGTGGCGTCTGGCGCTGGAAGAGCAGGACGGGATTCGGATCGTCGAGTCGGATGAACTGCGCAGGTTGGGCAGATAACAATCGCGGGGCAAGCCCGCTCCCACAGTCCACTGCGTGGGAGCGGGCTTGCCCCGCGATGGGTCCAGTCGCTACAACCCGCCAGTCGCCTGAAACCCAACCCCCAACGCGGTCAACACCGACAACGGTAGCAACAAGGTATCGAGCAAGGCACTGCCCGGCAGGTCCCAGCCAGGATACTTCGGTGCCTGCGCCCCAAAGCGATCCATGGCGCAACAGCCACCCTGCATGGCATACAAATCAAGGCGCGTACCTGCGTAAACCACCGGCGCCCCCGGCTTGGCCGCATCCAGGGTACGTACACTGGCACAACCGCTAGCGATCAAGCACAGCACCATCACGCCAAGCAGTCGCTTCATTCATCGGCGCCGAAATGATGCTCGCCCCAACGCGGCAGCATGTCCTGGGGGATATCCAGCAGGTTGAGAATCCGTGCGACGACGAAGTCGATCAGGTCATCGATGGTCTGCGGCTGATGATAGAACCCCGGCGCCGCCGGCAGGATCACCGCACCCATGTTCGACAGCTTGAGCATGTTTTCCAGGTGAATGGTCGAGAACGGCGCTTCGCGCGGTACCAGGATCAACTGCCGACGCTCCTTCAAGGTAACGTCCGCAGCCCGCTCGATCAGGTTGTTGCAGGCGCCGGTGGCGATCGCCGACAAGGTGCCGGTAGAGCACGGCACCACCACCATCGCCGCCGGCGCGCCCGATCCCGAGGCCACTGGCGACATCCAGTCTTCTTTGCCATACACACGAATCTGCCCGGCCGCAGCGCCGGTGTACTCAGTGAGGAAGGCTTGCATGGCTTGCGGTTTGGCCGGCAGCAACACATCAGTCTCGGTGGCCATTACCAGTTGCGCGGCCTTGGAGATCAGAAAATGCACCTCGCGGTCTTCGCGCACCAGGCAATCGAGCAGGCGCAGCCCGTACTGCGCCCCCGAAGCCCCGGTCATGGCCAGGGTAATGCGTTGCGGCCCGCTCATTTCAGCGCCTCGGCCAGCTTGCCGTGCAGCCCGCCAAAGCCGCCGTTGCTCATGATCACCACCTGGGTGCCGGGCTTGGCCTGGCTCTTGACCCGTTCGATGATCGCTTCAAGGCTGTCTGCGACCACAGCAGGTACCTTGCACTCGGCCGCCGTGGCGGCCAGGTCCCAGCCCAGGTTCGGCGGGGCGTACCAGATCACCTGGTCGGCATCGTTGACGCTCTCGGGCAGGCCATCGCGGTGGGCACCGAGTTTCATCGAGTTGGAGCGCGGCTCGATCACGGCGATCAGCGGCGCATCGCCAATACGCTTGCGCAGGCCGTCGAGGGTGGTGGCGATGGCAGTCGGGTGGTGAGCGAAATCGTCATAGATGGTCACGCCCTGTACTTCAGCGACCTTTTCCATCCGGCGTTTGACGCTCTTGAACGCGCTCAGTGCCGCGATGCCCATGGCCGGCACCACGCCGACATGGCGCGCGGCTGCCAGGGTGGCCAAGGCGTTGGCGACGTTGTGCTGACCGGTCAGCTCCCACTCGACCACGCCCTGGGTTTCGCCTTCGAAGCTGACTTCGAAACGCGAACCATCGGCGCTGAGCAGCTTGACCTGCCACTGCCCGCCTTCACCAGTGGTTTGCACCGGCGTCCAGCAACCCATCTTGATCACCCGCTCCAGCGCTGGCTCGGTGGTTGGATGAATCACCAGGCCTTCGCTTGGAATGGTCCGCACCAAGTGATGGAACTGCCGCTCGATCGCGGCCAGGTCTGGGAAGATATCCGCATGATCGAACTCAAGGTTATTGAGGATCGCGGTGCGAGGGCGGTAATGAACGAACTTCGAGCGCTTGTCGAAGAAGGCGCTGTCGTATTCGTCGGCCTCGACCACGAAGAACGGCGTGCCGCCCAGACGTGCCGACACCGAAAAATTCTGCGGCACGCCGCCGATCAAAAAGCCCGGGCTCATGCCCCCGTGCTCCAGCACCCAGGCGAGCATGCTGCTGGTGGTGGTCTTGCCATGGGTACCGGCAACCGCCAGCACCCAGCGGCCCTGCAGCACATGGTCGGCCAGCCACTGCGGGCCCGACACATAGGGCAGGCCCTTGTTCAGTAAGTACTCCACTGCCGGGTTGCCCCGCGACAGGGCGTTGCCGATCACCACCAGGTCGGGTGCCGGTTCCAGCTGGGCGGCGTCATAGCCCTGGGTCAGCTCGATGCCCTGGGCCTCGAGCTGGGTGCTCATCGGTGGGTAGACGTTGGCATCGGAGCCAGTGACGCGATGGCCAAGCTCTTTGGCCAGCACCGCCAGCGAACCCATGAAAGTGCCGCAAATACCGAGAATATGAATGTGCATGATCGACCTCGCAAAACGTCGAGGCAGGGTAGCCTAGGGCGCGAAAAATCGCATCCTGTGTTTCGCTCAGGCGTCCCGGGCGATGCCGTGTTTGCGAAGTTTTCGATACAAGGTATTGCGGCTGACCCCCAACTGCGCCGCGACATGGGTCATGTGCCAGCGGTGTTGCTCGAGTACCGTCAGCAAGGCGTTGCGCTCGGCGCTGTCCAGCGGCGGCGCGGGGTTATCCACAGGCGGATTGTTTTTGCCAAGTAGCGGTGCCTGGCGCACCACCGCCGGCAAGTCGGCAAACTCGATGCGCCCGTCTTCGCACAGGGCCACCAGGGTGCGCATCACGTTGCGCAACTGGCGCACGTTGCCTGGCCAGGCAAAGTCGAGCAACGCCCGGCGCGCCGCAGGCTCCAGGCTCACCGCTTGCTCGCCGGCCTCTTCAGCCAGGATGAAATCGAGCAACTGGGATTTGTCGCTGCGCTCGCGCAAGGCCGGCAGGTCGATCTCAAGGCCATTGAGGCGGTAATAAAGGTCTTCGCGGAAGCTGCCATCCTCGACCCGCTCCAGCAGGTTGCGGTGGCTGGCGCTGATAATGCGGACGTTGACCGCCTGCGGCTCGCCACCGATGGGCACAACCATGCGGTCTTCCAGCACGCGGAGCAAACGGGTCTGCAGGGCCAGCGGCATGTCGCCGATTTCGTCGAGCAACAGCGTGCCGCCATCGGCCTGCTGCAACTTGCCACGCATGCCTTCCTTTCGCGCGCCGGTAAAGCTGCCGCCGCGATAACCAAACAACTCGCTCTCGATCAGGCTCTCGGGGATCGATGCACAGTTGAGGGCGACAAACGCTTTGCCGTTGCGCTGACTGGCCTGGTGCACGGCTTTGGCGAAGGCCTCCTTGCCGCAGCCAGTCTCGCCCCTGAGCAGCAACGGCACATCACGCTCGAATACGCGTACGGCGCGGCGAAAATCGTTCTGCAGGGCCGGATCGACCAGACAGATACCCCCGGGCTGCGCGATTTTGACCGGAGCAATAACAGGCGCCACCGCTGGCACCGAACGCACCTGACCACGCAAACTGGCGAACAACAAGCGTCCATCGCGGGTACGCAGCGGCCAGGTGGCGCTGGCCTGGGCCGTGGCGCGGCCGAACAGCTCGCTTTGGGCGCAATCGAAAAACATGTCCACAGGCTTGCCGAGCACGCCGCCACGGATGGTGCCCAGCAGGTTCAAGGCACTCTGGTTGACCGCGCAGACCCGCCCGTCGCCATCAAAGGCCAACAAGCCCTCACTGAACAGCCCGACCGATTCGGCCTGCAGGTGGAAACGCAGCAGGTACTGGTTCTCGAAATAACGCAGGAAATAACAGCTCTCGATCATCTTCGCCGAGAGGTTGACCAGCGCCATGGTGTGGAACTGGCTCTGGCGCGAGACATCAGCGCGAGCAGACGACACATCGAGCACCGCCAGCAGTTCACCGTGTGGATCGAACACCGGGCTGGCCGAGCAGGTCAGCCCGGTATGCCGGCCACGAAAGTGTTCATCCTGATGAATAGTGACTGCCTGACGTTCGACCAGGCAGGTACCGATGCCGTTGGTGCCTTCGCGCGCCTCGCTCCAGTCGGCACCCAGCCACAGCCCGGCACGCTCGAAGATGCGCCGCTCGGTAGGCGCGGTGACGCAATTGAGGATCACCCCGCGAGCGTCGGTGAGCAATACCGCATGACCGGCGCCGGAAAGCTGCTGGTGCAGGCTGTTCATCTCGTTGCCGGCGATCTGCAACACCTGCTGCAAGCGCTCACGGCTTTCCAGCACCCGGCCGTGTTCGAGCACGGTCGGGGCCATGCTCTGGGCCGGGTCCAGGTGATAGTCCTCAAGGCAACGCAGCCAGGAACGGGCGATCGATGGATCGCTGCCAGGGCCCTGTACCAGGGCCTTGCCCTGAGTCACGGTGAGTACTTGCCGGGCGTGCCGGCTGAGGTGATTGCTCTGCACTTTTTATTGTTCTCCGCAGACGAGATAGGCCCAGCATCCTCCACCCGTCGGCGCAATGCAATGCTGGCTTGACCGCCGGGTCACGCCTTGTGTCAACAACGGTACAAAGTGTCACCCAGGCTGTACCGGAGCCGCTACAGCCCCTCTCCTGAGCCCCCGCCAAACCCTGGCAAGCCCTTGATTTAACTGGGCCCGCCCACACTGGCCCAACCCTTGCTCTATGCTTTACATCCTCCCCAACAAGCACAATAGCCAGGAGACACACCATGCGTTACGCACATCCCGGTACCGAAGGCGCCAAGGTTTCCTTCAAGAGCCGTTACGGGAACTACATCGGTGGCGAGTTCGTCGCTCCAGTCAAAGGCCAGTACTTCGAAAACACCTCGCCGGTGAACGGCCAACTGATCGCCGAATTCCCGCGCTCGACTGCCGAAGACATCGAAAAAGCCCTGGATGCCGCCCACGCCGCCGCTGATGCCTGGGGCACGACGTCGGTGCAGGCACGCTCGCTGATCCTGCTGAAAATTGCCGACCGTATCGAACAGAACCTCGAACTGCTGGCCATCACCGAAACCTGGGACAACGGCAAGGCCGTCCGCGAAACCCTCAACGCCGACATCCCGCTGGCAGCCGACCACTTCCGCTACTTCGCCGGCTGCCTGCGCGCCCAGGAAGGCAGCGCCGCTGAGATCGACGGCAACACCGTGGCCTATCACATCCATGAACCGCTGGGCGTGGTCGGGCAGATCATCCCGTGGAACTTCCCGATCCTGATGGCCGCCTGGAAACTCGCCCCGGCCCTGGCCGCCGGCAACTGCGTGGTGCTCAAGCCCGCCGAGCAAACCCCGCTGGGCATCACCGTGCTGCTGGAAGTGATCGGCGACCTGCTACCCCCTGGCGTGCTCAACGTGGTGCAAGGCTACGGCCGCGAAGCCGGTGAGGCCCTGGCCACCAGCAAGCGCATCGCCAAGATCGCCTTCACCGGTTCCACCCCGGTCGGCTCGCACATCATGAAATGCGCCGCCGAGAACATCATTCCGTCCACCGTCGAGCTGGGCGGCAAGTCGCCGAACATCTTCTTCGAAGACATCATGCAGGCCGAGCAGAGCTTCATCGAAAAAGCCGCCGAAGGCCTGGTGCTGGCGTTCTTCAACCAGGGTGAAGTGTGCACCTGCCCGTCCCGCGCCCTGGTGCAGGAGTCGATCTACCCGGCGTTCATGCAGGAGGTGATGAAGAAGATCAAGCAGATCAAGCGCGGCGACCCGCTGGACACCGACACCATGGTCGGCGCCCAGGCCTCCGAGCAACAGTTCGACAAGATCCTTTCGTACCTGGAAATCGCCGAGAAGGAAGGCGCCGAGCTGCTGACCGGCGGCAAGGTGGAAAAACTCGAAGGCAGCCTGTCGACCGGTTACTACATCCAGCCGACCCTGCTCAAGGGCACCAACAAGATGCGCGTATTCCAGGAAGAAATCTTCGGACCGGTGGTGAGCATCACCACCTTCAAGGACGAAGCCGAAGCCCTGGCGATTGCCAACGACACCGAGTTCGGCCTCGGTGCTGGGGTCTGGACCCGCGACATCAACCGCGCCTACCGCATGGGCCGCGGTATCAAGGCCGGTCGCGTCTGGACCAACTGCTACCACCTGTACCCGGCCCACGCCGCGTTCGGGGGCTACAAGAAGTCCGGCGTCGGCCGTGAAACCCACAAGATGATGCTCGATCACTACCAGCAGACCAAAAACCTGCTGGTCAGCTACGACATCAACCCGCTGGGCTTCTTCTAAACGAGCAACAGGGCGGCTCTGACCCCGGGGCCGCTCTGGCTCGCTTCCTGCAAGACCATCACCAGACAAACCGGCACCCGCCGGTATTGATAAAAAGAACAGGTGAACCCTATGCCAAGCGATCATACCGGCAGCGCGCCGGCAGGCTCTTCTGTCGACTTCGAAAAGGTCGGCTCCGACTACTTCCAACAACGTGAACTGAAAAAGGGCGCCGCCGGCTGGGTATTGCTGGTGGGCCTGGGCGTCGCCTACGTGATTTCCGGCGACTATGCCGGCTGGAACTTCGGCCTGGCCCAGGGCGGCTGGGGCGGCATGTTCCTCGCCACCTTGCTGATGGCGACCATGTACCTGTGCATGTGCTTCTCGCTGGCGGAGCTGTCGTCGATGATCCCTACCGCCGGTGGCGGCTACGGCTTTGCCCGTAGCGCGTTCGGGCCCTGGGGCGGGTTTCTCACCGGCACGGCAATCCTCATCGAGTACGCGATTGCTCCGGCGGCCATTGCCGTGTTCATCGGCGCCTATTGCCAGTCGCTGTTCGGCATCGGCGGCTGGATAATCTACCTGGCCTTCTACATCATATTCATCGGCATCCACATCTTTGGCGTCGGTGAAGCACTCAAGCTGATGTTCATCATCACCGCCGTGGCCGCCATTGCCCTGGGTGTGTTCCTGGTGGCGATGGTGCCGCACTTCGACGTCAACAACCTGTTCGACATCGCCCAGACCGACGCCGTCGGCGCCAGCAGCTTCCTGCCGTTTGGCTATGTCGGGGTGTGGGCGGCGATCCCTTACGCCATCTGGTTCTTCCTCGCGGTCGAAGGCGTCCCGCTAGCTGCCGAAGAAACCAAGAACCCCAAACGCGACCTGCCCCGCGGCCTGATCGGCGCCATGCTGGTGCTGCTGGCCTTCGCCCTGCTGATCCTGGTGGTCGGCCCTGGCGGCGCCGGGGCCGAAGCACTGAAAGCGTCGGGCAACCCGCTGGTTGAAGCACTGTCGAAAGCCTACGGCGGTTCGACCTGGATGGGTGGCTTCGTCAACCTGGTGGGCCTGGCCGGCCTGATCGCCAGCTTTTTCTCGATCATCTACGCCTATTCGCGGCAGATCTTTGCCTTGTCCCGTGCCGGCTACCTGCCACGCAAGCTGTCAGAGACCAACAAGAGCAAGGCGCCAGTACTGGCCCTGGTGATCCCCGGCATTATCGGTTTCGGCCTGTCGCTGACCGGCCAGGGCGACCTGCTGATCCTGGTCGCGGTGTTCGGCGCTACGCTGTCTTATGTACTGATGATGGCCGCGCACATCACCCTGCGCATCCGCCGGCCGAAAATGGAACGGCCGTATCGCACCCCCGGCGGCATCTTCACCTCAGGCGTGGCCCTGGTGCTGGCCTGCATCGCGGTCGTGGCGGGCTTTTTGGTCGACCCACGGGTAGTGATTGGCGCTGCAGTGATTTATGCGGTATTGATTGCCTACTTTGCTTTCTACAGCCGGCACCACCTGGTCGCCGGGACCCCGGAAGAAGAATTCGCCGCGATCCAGAAGGCCGAAGAGGCCCTGCACTGATCAACGCCACCTACGCCGCAGGCCAGCCCTGCGGCGTTCTGGAGATTCTGTATGGCAAGTTTTGTTCACACGGCCGGCAACCAGACCTACCGTTTCGACAGCCTCAAGGAAGTCATGGCAAAGGCCAGCCCGGCGCGCTCGGGTGACTTCCTCGCTGGCGTCGCCGCCAGCAATGACGGCGAACGGGTAGCGGCGCAGATGGCCCTGGCCGACATCCCGCTCAAGCACTTCTTGAGCGAAGCGCTGATCCCGTACGAAGACGATGAAGTCACCCGACTGATCATCGACACCCACGATGCCAACGCCTTTGCCGCCGTCAGCCACCTGACCGTGGGGGGTTTGCGCGACTGGCTGCTCAGCGAAGCGGCCGATGAAGACAGCCTGCGCGCCCTGGCCCCGGGCCTGACCCCGGAAATGGCCGCGGCCGTTTCGAAGATCATGCGCGTACAGGACCTGGTGCTAGTGGCGCAGAAAATCCGCGTGGTCACCCGTTTTCGCGGCACCATGGGCCTGCGCGGGCGCCTGTCGACCCGCCTGCAACCCAACCACCCCACCGACGAGCCGGCCGGCATTGCCGCGAGCATTCTCGACGGCCTGCTGTACGGCAATGGCGACGCGATGATCGGCATCAACCCGGCTACCGACAGCATCGCCTCGATCTGCGCCCTGCTGGAGATGCTCGACGCCATCATCCAGCGCTACGACATCCCCACCCAGGCTTGCGTGCTGACTCACGTGACCACGTCGATCGAAGCGATCAACCGCGGCGTGCCGCTGGACCTGGTATTTCAGTCGATTGCCGGCACCGAGGCGGCCAACGCCAGCTTCGGCATCAATCTCAACGTGCTCAAGGAGGGTTACGACGCCGGCCTGAGCCTCAATCGCGGCACCCTCGGGCAGAACCTGATGTACTTCGAGACCGGCCAGGGCAGCGCCCTGTCGGCCAACGCCCACCATGGCGTCGACCAGCAGACCTGCGAAACCCGCGCCTACGCCGTGGCTCGCCACTTCAAGCCG
Source organism: Pseudomonas fluorescens (assembly GCF_902497775.2). Taxonomy (NCBI): domain Bacteria; kingdom Pseudomonadati; phylum Pseudomonadota; class Gammaproteobacteria; order Pseudomonadales; family Pseudomonadaceae; genus Pseudomonas; species Pseudomonas fluorescens. Next base: position 114,751 of record NZ_OZ024668.1, on the reverse strand, counting down.
TTTCTGGTCAACACCGTGGTCGGCTTCATCGGCCCGGAATACCTCTACAACGGCAAGCAGATCATCCGCGCCGGGCTTGAGGACCACTTCTGCGGCAAGCTGCTCGGCGTGCCCATGGGTTGCGACATCTGCTACACCAACCATGCCGAAGCCGACCAGGACGACATGGACATGCTCCTGACCCTGCTGGGTGTGGCCGGGATCAACTTCATCATGGGCATCCCCGGCTCCGACGACATCATGCTCAACTACCAGACCACTTCATTCCACGATGCGCTCTACGCCCGCCAGACCCTGGGCCTGAAGCCTGCACCGGAGTTCGAGGGCTGGCTGGCGCGCATGGGCATCTTCACCCAGGCCGACGGCCGGGTGCGTTTCGGTGACAACCTGCCACCGGCCTTCCGCCAGGCCCTGGCACAACTGGGATAAGCGAGTCGACTATGGCCAACACCCCACAACACGACAACAGCGCCAATCCCTGGCTGGAACTGCGCCGCCTGACCCCGGCGCGCATCGCCCTGGGCCGTACTGGCACCAGCCTGCCGACCGGCGCCCAGCTTGACTTCCAATTTGCCCACGCCCAGGCCCGCGACGCCGTGCACCTGGCCTTCGACCATGCCGGCCTGCGCGAGCAATTGAGCGAGCGCGGGCGTGACAGCCTGCTGCTGCACAGCGCCGCCGCCGATCGCCACAGTTATCTGCAGCGCCCCGATCTGGGGCGCCGCCTGCACGAAGATTCAGCACAACGGCTGCGCGAGCATGCCCAGGCCAACCCCGGCGGCGTTGACTTGGCCATCGTCGTTGCCGACGGCTTGTCGGCCCTGGCCGTGCATCGTCATACCCTACCGTTTCTCGCCCGCCTGGAAGAACAGAGCGCCGCCGACGGCTGGTCGACAGCACCGGTGGTATTGGTGGAACAAGGCCGGGTGGCGGTGGCCGACGAGGTGGGCGAGCTGCTCGGGGCGAAAATGACCGTGATTCTCATCGGCGAACGCCCGGGCCTGAGCTCGCCGGACAGCCTCGGGCTGTACTTCACCTACAACCCCAAGGTTGGCCTCACCGACGCCTACCGCAACTGCATCTCCAACGTGCGCCTGGAAGGCCTGAGCTACGGCATGGCCGCCCATCGCCTGTTGTACCTGATGCGCGAGGCTTGCCGACGACAGCTGTCTGGGGTCAATCTGAAGGACGAAGCCCAGGTGCAAACCCTTGAGTCAGACACTGATGCACCGAAAAGCGGAAATTTCCTGCTGAGTAAACCTTGAGATCGTAGATTGCGCTTTCTAATTGCTTTCAGGCAGCATCGGCCAAGGCTGCCGGCGATTCGCCGCAAACTCCCATGGAACCTGAGGCCTGCTTATGCGAATCATCAAAGCAACCCTGGAACATCTGGACCTGCTTGCCCCGCTGTTCGTCAAATATCGCGAATTCTACGGCCAGTTGCCTTACCCGGACTCCTCACGCTCGTTCCTGGAAAAACGCCTGGAGCGTGGCGAATCGATCATCTACCTGGCCCTGCCGGACGATGACGACAGCAAGCTGATGGGTTTTTGCCAGCTCTACCCGAGCTTCTCGTCGCTGTCGCTCAAGCGCGTGTGGATCCTCAACGACATCTATGTCGCCGAAGACTCCCGGCGCATGCTGGTGGCCGACCACCTGATGCGCGAAGCCAAGAAGCTGGCCAAGGAGACCAACGCCGTACGCATGCGGGTATCTACCAGCAGCGACAACGAAGTGGCGATGAAAACCTACGAATCCATCGGCTTTCGCGAAGACACCGAGTTCAAAAGCTACATCCTGCCGATCAACTCGGACTGAGCCGAACGCAACGGCAGGCGCAACGCCTGCCGTTGACACCCATTCGACATCCGCCGCTACAAACTGCGCAGGCACAATCTGTTCGTAGCCGTATAATGCGCCTCTTCATTGTGTGTGAAACTTTACCCATCTTCCGGGTAGCGACCGTCCGCATTCGCACTGCCAGCCATCGCAAGCCCGTCGCTCGGGTCAAGAACACAGGTGCTGTACATGGATTTCAACCCGCTGGACCTTATTCTGCATCTCGACGCCTACCTGGACCTGTTGGTCAACAACTACGGCCCGTGGATCTACGCGATCCTGTTTCTGGTGATCTTCTGCGAGACTGGTCTGGTGGTCATGCCCTTCCTGCCGGGTGATTCCCTGCTGTTCATCGCCGGCGCCGTCGCTGCGGGCGGCGGCATGGACCCGGTACTGCTCGGCGGCCTGCTCATGGCCGCGGCCATTCTCGGCGACAGCACCAACTACGTGATTGGCCGAACAGCAGGCGAACGCTTGTTCCGCAACCCCAATTCGAAGATCTTCCGCCGCGACTATCTGCAGCAAACCCACGATTTTTACGAACGCCATGGTGGCAAGACCGTGACCCTGGCGCGCTTCCTGCCGATCCTGCGCACTTTCGCGCCGTTCGTCGCCGGCATCGCCAAAATGCATTACCCGCGTTTTCTCGGTTTCAGTGTCGCCGGCACCGTGCTCTGGGTCGGCGGCCTGGTTACCCTGGGTTACTTCTTCGGCAACGTGCCGTTCATCAAGCAGAACCTGTCGCTGATGATCGTCGCCATCATCCTGTTGTCGCTGGTACCGATGATCATCGGCATCGTGCGCAGCCGCATGGGCCGCAACGAAGCCAAGGTTCACTAAGCCCGGCTTATGTGGTCGCTGAGCGCCTGGCGCCGTCGCCGCACCCTGGCCCGACACCCGCTCGACCCGCAGCGCTGGCAGCGGGTGCGCGAGCGCCTGCCGCTGCTCGATGGCCTCAGCGACGAAGAGGACCGGTGGCTGCGTGAAGCCTGTGTATTGTTCCTCGACAACAAGCACCTGACCGCCCTGCCCGGGGTCGAACTGGACGGCGAGCAACGCCTGTTTCTTGCCGCCCAGGCGCAACTGCCGCTGCTGCACCTTGGCGAGCTGAACTGGTACCAGGGTTTTCACGAAATCATCCTCTACCCCGACGACTTCGTGAGCCCCCAGCGCCATCGCGACGCCAGCGGCATCGAACACGAATGGGACGGCGAGCACAGCGGCGAAGCCTGGCAGCAGGGCCCGGTGATCCTGGCCTGGCCCGGCGTGCTGGCCAGCGGCGGCTGGGAAGGCTACAACCTGGTGATTCACGAACTTGCGCACAAGCTCGACATGCTCAATGGCGATGCCAATGGCCTACCGCCGCTGCACAACGATTTGCGCGTCAGCGACTGGGCCCAGGTCATGCAAGCGGCCTTTGACGACCTCAACGCCCAGCTCGACCGCACCCCCGACGCCGAGACTGCCATCGACCCTTATGCCGCGGAAAACCCGGCAGAATTCTTTGCCGTCACCAGCGAATACTTCTTCAGCGCCCCCGACCTGCTCAACGACGCCTACCCCGCGGTGTACCAGCAATTGCGCGGCTTTTACCGCCAGGACCCGCTGGCCCGCCTGCAGCAGTTGCAGCGCCACCACCCGCATTACCAGGACGCGCAGGACTGAGCCTGCCGGACATCCGGCCGGGCGTGGCAAGCGCGCTGGAATGTGCCTATAATCGCGACCAATTTTTGGCCAAACATGGGGGCACTGCCCAATGAGCTACAGCAAGATTCCGGCTGGCAAAGACCTGCCGAACGACATCTACGTCGCCATCGAGATTCCAGCCAACCACGCGCCGATCAAGTACGAGATCGACAAGGACAGCGACTGCCTGTTCGTTGACCGTTTCATGGCTACCCCGATGTTCTACCCGGCCAACTACGGCTACATCCCTAACACCCTGGCCGACGACGGTGATCCCCTCGACGTACTGGTTGTTACCCCGTACCCGGTAGCGCCAGGCTCGGTCATCCGCGCCCGTCCGGTCGGCATCCTGAACATGACCGACGACGGCGGCGGCGACGCCAAAGTCATCGCCGTACCGCACGACAAACTGTCGCAACTGTACGTCGACGTCAAAGAATACACCGACCTGCCTGCCCTGCTGATCCAGCAGATCGAGCACTTCTTCGCGAACTACAAAGATCTCGAGAAAGGCAAGTGGGTCAAGATCGAAGGCTGGGATGGCGCTGACGCCGCCCGCGCTGCGATCATCAAATCGGTTGCCGCTTACAAAGGCTAAGCAACCCTCAACAAAAAGCCCCGCACCTGCGGGGCTTTTTGTTTCAGGGCAAGAACACCCCATCACGGTGGGAGCGGGCTTGCCCCGCGATAGCTGACTGTCAGCCACATCGCATCGCGGGGCAAGCCCGCTCCCACAGCACAGGCAGCTACCTTCTTAAGCCCTATTCATTCCCAAACCCACATCATCAACAATCGCCTTGGCGAACCCGCTCAGATAAAAAGCGGCCCACATCATGTCGCCGTCTTCATCCATACCCCCCGCCCGGATCAGCTTGTGCACACATCCCAGCAGGGTTGAAGCCTGCTCCAGCGCGTAATCGCACGGCACGCCCGGCGTAATCCGAAACAGCCCCATGGGCAATTGCTGGCTGCTGATAAAGCTCGCGATACCTACCGTCTCGTCGTACGAATCCTTGCTCATGCCATTACTCCCTCTTCCACGGCCTGCAGCTTGCTCAACGCATGCTCGACCAGCGCCCTGGCCATCTCGGCCGAATGCAGCACATTCATCAGCATGCCCTGGCCGGGTGCATTGGCGTGGGCTCGGCAGAATTCGTCGGTAGTGTCGTGGATACCGCGCAGCAGTTCGCTGGCAAAGGCCAGGGAGTCAGGAGGGATCAGGTCGCTGTGGATGGAGAAGTAGGGGGTGGTGATGTTGTCGCGGGATATATCGGAATACGGTGGGTCGGGGACGATCTTCTTCATGACGTACCTCCTATATCTATCAGGAGCTACCTCCGCATCCCTCTCACAGGATTAGGGTGGCAGCCGTACGCGGGGTGAGAGACCGGTAGACATAGGAAACCCGGCCAGACCGAGGTCTGCCCGCGCACAGCTGCCATAACTAGCTGCTTCTACTATCTACTCGAGCTCTCACACCCGGTCGCCAACGTAGCGACCCGAGGAAACTAGCCCTGTAGCACCTTTATCACAACAGTGAAAAGGCAGCAGCATGCGTAGGATAGTTCCGAACGCCATCCAAGTGGATTTTTTTGCCAGGAAACCTCCTACGCAAGCCTAAGCAAACGCCTGTAAGCCAGCCATTTTCCCGCCTTGAAAATGAACTTCGCGTTTATAGCCTGGGCCGTGCAAGCCCACTAGACTCGGGCCTCATGAATACATCTGGTGATCGACTCAAAGCGCTCCTGAGCGAGTGCAACCTGTCCCCTTCCGACTTTGCCGCGCAGCGCAAGGTTACGCCGCAGCACGTCAACAACTGGTTCAAGCGCGGCGTGCCCCTGGCCCGGCTGGATGAAATCGCTGAACTGCTGTGCGTGCGCAGCCGCTGGCTGCGCAACGGCGAAGGCCCCAAACACCCCAACCCCTTGCCACGCCTCAACAGCCAGGCCGCCCGTCCCGGCGTCGAAGGCCCCGATGCTGGCCTGCTGGCGGCGCACAACCACAACGACATCCAGCTGCCGTTCTACAGCATCCAGGCCCGCCAGCTAAAACCCGTCGAAGACCGTTACCTGCGCCTGCCCCTGCGCGCCCTCGACTCTCTGGGCGTCGACCCGGGCGATGCCCTGTGCCTGAACATGCCCGGGCACAACATGTGCCCGCTGCTGCCGCGCGGCACCACCCTGGCCATCGATCGCAGCCTCACCCGCGTGGTCGAAGGTGAAATCTACGCCCTGCTGCACAACGGCCGCCTGCGCATCAACAGCCTCAGCCGCCGTGCCAATGGCGCCTTGCGCCTGCACAGCCAGGACAGCGACGAATACCCCACCGAAACCTACAGCCCGGCGCAACTCAAGACCCAGCACCTGGAAGTATTTGGCTGGGTGTTCTGGTGGGGGCATCTGCGCGACAGCCGCCCGGCCTGAGCGCCGCGGGTGATTTTTTGCTGGGCATCGCCGGCCAATCCCAGTATGCTACGCCGCACATTTAGCCCGACGGCCCAGCCCGTCCGCGGCCCTGGCGCGGCACTCCACAGCTTGCCCGCCACCTCCCGGCCCCAGCGCCGGAGCAACGATTTTAAGGCGGTTGCGGCTTACCAAAAATTAGCCAAGCCCGTCCCCGGAAGCCGGCCACAAGCCGGCTTTTTAATGCCTGCGATTCCCCACCGCTCGGCCACGTACTCGCCTACCCATTTTCAGCAACCAAGCCGCCGCCGCCTTAAATCCTTCCGTCATCCCCGTAGAAAACCTTCAATCCCACATTAACCAAGCGCACCTGCGGCTTTAGCCTTGAGTCACCGCTCACCGGAGGCTCCGCCCATGTTGCTGTTCCTGAAATCCCTGCTCATCGGCCTGTGCATCGCCGCCCCAGTCGGCCCGATTGGCTTGCTGTGCATTCAACGCAGCCTCGCCCAGGGCTGGCGCGCCGGGTTTGCCACTGGCTTGGGCGCGGCAACGGCGGATGCGATCTATGGATTTATCGGAGCACTGGGCATCAGCGCGTTAGTCGCAACGCTGGTGGGCTGGAAACCCTGGCTGTGCATGTTCGGCGGTGCTTTTCTGGCTTATGTGGGCTATCGAATCATCAGGTCTGAAGCCGCTTCGAACAGGTCATCCGGGGAGTACTTCAAACCGCTTAAGGCCTACTCCTCGACCTTGTTGCTGACCTTGTCCAACCCGATGACCATCCTGTCGTTCATTGCCATATTCGCCGCACTCAGCGATGGCGTCGGTGCTGGCCAAAGTAGCAAGTACAGCCTTGGTTTGATGGTCGCAGGCATCTTCCTCGGCTCCGCCGCTTGGTGGCTGGGGTTGAGCGGATTTTCGTCGCTGTTCGCCAGCAGGCTCTCAAATGCCAGGCTAAAGCTGATCAACATGCTTTGCGGCTCGACCATCACCCTGCTGGGTGCCTACCAGATCATCACCGGCGTTCTGCTGCGGGGCGGTTAATTTCAGATTGCTCAAGGCTTGCAAGTTTCACTACTGTCAGTGTTCTTGCAGAGGAGATCGACATGGACCGTATCGACAGCAAAATCCTCGCCGCTGTGCAGCGCTCGGGACGGATGTCCATCACCGAGCTGTCAGGCCATGCCGGGCTGTCGATTCCGGCCACCACCGAGCGCCTGCGCAAGCTCGAAGAGGCAGGGGTGATCAAGGGCTATGGCGCCCTGGTCGATCCAGTGAAACTTGGCTATGGTGTTTCTGCGGTGGTGGGCATGACCACCTTCAAGCCGGCCAAGGCCAAGTTGCTCGCCTTGCTTGAACAAATCCCTGAAGTGGTCGAGTGCCTGCATGTTACCGGCAACGACTCCTACCTGATCCGCCTCTATGCAAGGTCCATGGCCGACATCGAAAGCATCATCGCCAGGATCAACCCGTACGGGGAAACCCGCACCAGCATCGTGCTTTCCGAACCCATCGAGCGGCGCAACCTGGTGCCGTGAGGTACAGCGCCAATTTTCAACTACCTTCTACCCAGCCCGGATTTTTCTGAAATGGAGGCCTCATGAAACTGATCGGCATGCTCGACTCCCCTTACGTGCGCCGCGTTGCGGTATCGCTGGAGCTGTACGGCATCACCTTCGAGCACCAGAGCTTGTCGGTGTTTCGCAATTTTACCGAGTTCGCCGCGATCAACCCGGTGGTCAAGGCGCCGAGCCTGGTGCTGGACGACGGCACGGTGCTGATGGATTCGACGCTGATTCTGGACTACTTCGAAGCCCTCGCCGTGCCTGCCAAAAAGCTCATGCCGCAAGACGCGCTGGCGCGTGCCAGCGATTTGCAGGTGATCGGCCTGGCGCTGGCAGCCAGTGAGAAGTCGGTGCAGATTTACTACGAACACAACCTGCGCCCGCAGGAGAAACTGCACACGCCCTGGCTGGAGCGGGTGACCGGGCAGTTGCTGGCGGCGTATGCGCAGCTCGACGGTTTGCTTGCCGAACAGCCGACCAAATGCCCCAGCCTGCCCTTGAGCCAGGCAGAAATCAGCACGGCGGGGGCTTGGTCATTCACGCAATACGTATGCGCCGAGGTAGTTGCGGCCAGCGACTATCCGCATGTGCAGCGCCTGGCTCAGAAGATCGAAGCGCATCCGGCGATGCTCAAGTACCCGATCGAATAGCGCCGGGCGCCAACCCCTCGCGCAGCATCTGCACGAAGGCATCCCTTGCCGGATGCCTTCCTGCCTGGGCATGCCAGTAGAAGGCATTGCTGATGGCCTTGAGTTCGGCGAACTCATGGCCGCTCCAGCCGGCGCCCTTGCGGTATTGCTCGAAGATGCCCCGAGGCACCAGCGACACGCCGGCGCCCGCACTGACGCAACTGACGATGGCGCCATAGCTGGCAATGCCGACAATCGGCAGCTTTTGCCCCTGCTCAAGCAACCAGTGCTCCAACGCCGCACGATACGGGCAACCTTCCGGCCACATGAAAATGGTCTTGCCCTGCAGGTCTTCGGCGCTGCGGATCGCCCCCAGGGATTCGGGGGCGATCAGCACCAGGTCTTCCTGGTACATGGGCGTGCGCTTGAGCAATGGCCGCTCGACCTCGACCGCGACAATCGCCCCATCGAGGCGATGGTTGAGCACGTCATCGAGCAGTTGCGACCAGGTGCCCGTGCTCAGTTCCAGTGAAACCTGCGGGAAGCGCGCATGATACTCGGCCAGCAATCGCGGAAGCCGGCCACTGGCCGAGGACTCGATAGCGCCAATGCGCAAGCGTCCACTGGGCACGGCTTGTGGGCTCAAGGCTGCCTTGGACTCTTCGGCCAGGGCGAGCATTTTGCTGGCGTATTCGAGGAAGGTTTCCCCCGCCGGGCTGACCTTCAAGCCGCGCCCATGGCGAAAGAACAACGCCACGCCCAGCTCCTCTTCCAGCGCCTTGATCCGTGCGGTGATGTTCGACGGTACGTAGTGCAACACCTCGGCCGCACGAGCGATGCTGCCGGTATCGTAAACCGTCTTGAACATGCGAATCTGCATCAGCTCCATACATCACCCAAAGTGAACGATCAGCTCAGTATAAGTCGATTGTGGTGAGCAGAGGCCTTTCTGATACTGAAGCTCCCTGCCTCTGGAGCGACTTTCAATGCCACGCACCCACCCCCTGAAAATCGTCCTGGCGACACTGTTCGTGGTGATGTGCTGGGCGTACTCACCCGCCGGTATTCATATCGCCCTGCAAGGTTACGACCCAGGCCATCTGGCCCTGGCGCGGTTTATCGTGGCGTCGGTGTTCATGGCGATTGTCGCGCTGTGGCGCGGCATCAGCCTGCCGCAGCTCAAGGACCTGCCGCTGTTGATGCTGCTTGGGCTGTTCGCGGTGTTTTTGCATCATGTGGCGATTAATTTCGGCCAGCGCGGGATCAGTGCCGGGGCGTCCAGTGTGCTGGCGCAATCCACACCGTTGTTCAGCCTGTTGATAGCCTGTTTTGTCCTGCGCCAGAAGGTCAGTGCCTGGCACTGGGGCTGCCTGGTGCTGGGTATGCTCGGCGCAGCGATGGTCGTTGCAGGTGATCACGGAGTAGGAGCGCTCGACGCCCATGGCCTGCTGGTACTGTTGGCCGCGCTGTCTTGGAGTATCTACTTCACCCTGCAGAAACTGCACGGTCATCGTTACGACGGCCTGACCATGGTCAGCTACACCATCTGGGCCGGCACGGCACTGCTATTGGTGTACTTGCCAGGCCTGGCCGCTGCGGTGAGCGCCGCGCCGCTGCAGGCAAACCTGGCCGTGCTGATGCTGGGTGTATTTCCCAGCGCCCTGGCCTATCTGGGCTGGGCTTATGTGCTGAGCCACACTGAGGTCAGCCGGGCAACCATGGCGCTGTACCTGATCCCACCCTGCGCCATGCTGATCGCGGCCTTGCTGCTCGGTGAGCAACCTTCGCTGCTGGTGATAGCCGGCGCTGTGGTTGTGTTGATCAGTGTGCTGGCATTGAACGCGCCATCAAGGTTGCGTATTCAGCGGCCTGAACAACTGCACCAGTAGCCGGCCGAGCATATAGAGCAGCGGCGCGGCGAACAGCAGGCCGAACAGCACGATGTTCATCGCCTCACCCATGATGACCTGCGGATCACAACTGATCGGCCCGCTAGTGCCACGGCCCAGACGAATGCAACCGGATGTGGGGTTGGCCGTCCAGATCGCCGCCCCGATGCACAACCCGACCATCACTGAAAGCAGCAGCATCACCACCTGATCGCTGCCGCTTATCTGCAAACGTTGCCAGCGTTCTCGCAAGCGCAGTTTCAACATGCTGCCCTCTCAACCACGTCCTTGTTCATGCTCAATTCCTATGAATAACACCGAACGGTTAGGCCGGTTCGGCAAATTTCACCTTGAAGTAATCCAGCAGGTTCTGCCCACGGCGAAAGGCCTTGCGCACCTCGTCACTTTCTTTGAGTAGCGCCTCGCTGGGCCGCGCATGCTGGTCCACCGGCAAGGGTTTGGACCACTCCCGCACCGCTTTGGGAAACTTTGCTCTGGGGCGATTGTTAACCCAGTTGGAGAGATGGCACGGCAAGGTCCAGCCACCGAACGCCTGAACGAACAGAAAGCCAAACACATACTGCAGCCACGGAAAGTTGTCGCGATAGCCGATGCGGGCCATGTGGAAAAACGCCACCGTGCCCTCTTCGAACTCTTCTGACGGCGGTTCCGGCAAGGCTGCCGGGCCCTCTTCCATGTAGGCGCGAATCGCCTCCCATTCGGCCACTGCACCGCGCAGGCTGCCACAGGCCACGGTCAGCCACAGGACATTGCCGCTTGTGGCGTCACGCAGGCCGATCATCAGTTTGAACTCGGGCATCACCGCGTATTCGGTGACCAGTTGCCCGGCCGAGACACAGGCGATGACCTCTTCCCAGGGCACATACTGGGGTGCGACGCCCTTCTTCGGCACCATGGCCACTTCACGGCGCTGGCGATTGAAGCGGATCGGCGGCTGGACGCTGAGCTGGCGCACGGCCAGGCAAAATATGACCACGTACATCGACGCCAATAGCCCAATAAAACCCCAGATAGGCGGTGTTGCGAGAAAGTCGTAGACCCCCTCCCAGAACGGCTCACGCATACGCCGCACCCAGGCCCCGAGAAACGCCGTCATCACAAAGCAGCTCACCACAGCCATAACGGCGGCGATACCGCAGCGGGCCATGAATTCGAAGTTGCCCCGGCCGATACCGAAGTCCAGGTAAACCTCATTGGCATCACGATGCAAATGCCGGTAGCTGTAGGCTTCTACACCCGTGGGCAACGGCTTGGGCGACAGGTAGACGATCTGGGTACCGGAGACGTGTTCGAAGTCTCCGGCATGGGGGAGGCGCTGGTATTTACTGTCAGGCATGAAAACGTTTCGAGTCCTTTCGACAGGGAAGACACGCCAGGCGCGCTTCCTATGAATAACACCGCACAGTATCGCGCAAATAGTCATCCAGCAGTTGCGTATCACCGCGCAACCTCGGCAACGTCGGCGAGGTTTCAGCACGCAGCAACGCATTATCGATGAACTGGTGCAGCAACACCCGCCGAGGCCCGTAGTCAGCCTCGACCGCCTGGCGCTTGATACGCAGCAACTCATCGATCTCGGCGAGCATTTGCGGCTCGCTCAAGGTGCCCGCCAGCAGATCGGCAAAGGCCGTCGGCGGCATGCCCAGGCCCAGGTCGATCCAGCGCACGGCCAACAGCGAGCGCAGTACGTACAGGTACTTTTTGAAGCGCACCTGCGCGCCCTGGAGGAAGTCGCGGTGGTTCTTTTTCGCCATCGACAGGTAATGATGCCGCGCGGCCCTTGCGCTGTAGAACCTCAGCGCCAGCGCGCGCAGTGACTCCACCGCACCGGGCTCGGCACGATACACCAGCGGCGAACCGAGCCACTCAAGCAGGGTCGGGTTGGAGTTGCGCAGCAGCTTCAAGGTCTTGCGCAGTTCCCAGCCGCTGATGTCCAGCTCGTCGGTCAGTGGCCGTTCGATCACGTCGCGCGGCTCATCGACGCGCAGGTACCAGTCCTGGCGCGGCACGTAGATGAAGCGCACGTCGAAGTCGCTGTCGGTGGAGGCAAAGCCCCAGGCGCGGCTACCGGATTCGCAAGCGTAGAGCACGGTAACGTCGTGCTCGCGCTCGACCCGGCGCAACTCATCAAGCACCCACTCGCGCATGGCGCCCGGCAGTGGGTGACGGTCTTCCTTGTTCATGGTGTATCCCTTCCTATCCCTTTACGCACACTACCTGACGCAGGGTGTGCACCACTTCCACCAGCTCGCGTTGGGCTTGCATCACCGCGTCGATGTCCTTGTAGGCCATGGGGATCTCATCGATCACGTCCTTGTCCTTGCGGCATTCGACATGGGCAGTGGCGCGGCGCTGATCCTCGACGGTGAACGCCTGCTTGGCCCGGGTGCGGCTCATCACCCGCCCGGCACCGTGACTGCAGGAGCAGAACGCCTCTTCGTTGCCCAAGCCGCGAACGATGAAACTCTTCGCCCCCATGGAGCCAGGAATGATCCCTAGCTCACCCTTTTGGGCCGACACCGCGCCCTTGCGGGTGACCAGCACGTCGTGGCCAAAGTGATGCTCGCGCTGCACATAGTTGTGGTGGCAGTTGACCGCTTCGAGGTTGGCCTCGAAGGGTTTGCCAAGCACTTTGCGCGTCGCGGCGATCACCGCATGCATCATCAACGCACGGTTCTGCCGGGCGAAGTCCTGGGCCCATTCCACCGCTTCGACGTAGTCGGCAAAGTGCCGGCTGCCTTCTTCGAAATAGGCCAGGTTGCGGTCCGGCAGGTTGGCGATGTGCTGGCGCATATCAGCCTGGGCCAGTTCAATGAACAGGTTGCCGATGGCATTGCCAACCCCGCGCGAACCGCTGTGCAGCATGAACCAGACGCGGTTGGCTTCATCCAGGCACACCTCGATGAAATGATTGCCGCCGCCAAGGGTGCCCAGGTGCTGGCGGTTGTTGGTTTTCTCAAGCTTCGGGTACTTGTCGGTGATCGCCTTGAAGCGCGCCGCCAGGTCGTGCCAGGCATGGTCGGCCAGGCTCGGTACGCTGTCCCAGGCGCCCTGGTCGCGACGCCCGAAGGTCTTGCCGTGGGGCACGGCCTTTTCGATCGCCGAGCGCAGGCCGTGCAGGTTGTCCGGCAGGTCGCTGGCGGTCAGCGAGGTACGCGCAGCGATCATGCCGCAGCCGATGTCGACGCCGACCGCCGCCGGGATGATTGCGCCCAGGGTCGGGATCACGCTGCCGATGGTCGAGCCCTTGCCCAGGTGCACATCGGGCATCACCGCCAGGTGCTTGAAGATGAACGGCATCTTCGCGGTGTTCAGCAGTTGCTCACGGGCGCCCTCATCCACCGGGACGCCGTCGGTCCAGAGCTTGATCGGCTTGCCGCCGGCCACTTCAAGTATGTTCATTGTCGTATTTCCAGTTTTATCTGTTGCTGCCGGGCTGCTTGAGCCCGGCAAACCTCATCCGGCCTTGATGCTGACCAGACCATTCAACACCTGATCCAGGCCGCCGAACACCGAAATCCGGTCGATGCGCTCGGCTACCCGCTCCAGGGTTTCCAGTTCCTTCAGGCGCAGGGCCGTCGGGTTGTCTTCCATGACCTTGGCGGTGTTGAGCAGCGAACGGGTCGCCGAGGTCTCTTCACGGCGGCGGATGACGTTGGCTTGCGCCGCTTTCTCCGCCTCCACCACCTGCGCCAGCAAGGTTTTCATCTCGCCCGGGAGGATGATGTCGCGCACCCCCAGGCCGCTGACTTCGATGCCGCTACCGGCGAGTTTTTCCTGCAGGTACTGGCCGACCGAATCGTCGATCAACTGCTTGTTTTCCAGCAACTCATCGAGGGTGCGGGTGCCCACCGCCGCCCGCAGGCCGAACTGCACCTCGCGGTACAGATGCTCCAGCGGCTTGCTCAACTGCGCGAACGCACCGAGCACATCGCTGTAGCGCCAGTTGGCCGCAAGATTCAGGCGCAGGCTGACTTTGTCGCGGGTAAGGATTTCCTGCCCGCTGATTTCCATGGCCTGGATACGCATATCGACCATCTCGACGCTGACCTGACGGTTGAAGCGCCAGAAGCCGTACTGCCCGGCCCCGAGCAATTCGACCACCACGCCATCGACCTTGAGCACACCCACATGGAACGCAGGGACCGCCGCCAACAACGCCGCATCCAGCCCGGCCAGATTACGGCCACGCAGTTTCGGCTGGTTGAGCTGGGCCACCAGGGTGGCATCCAGGCGATAGGTCTGGCTCAGGTCGATGCGCTGCAGGGTCTGCGCGCTCTGGCCTTTCCAGTACAGCTGGCGGCTGCCGGGGGCCAACAACTCGACCAGGGCGCCGTCTTCAAAACGCAGGCCGGCTTCGTTTTCCGCCAGGTCCATGCGCTGGAAATACTGCTCGACCAGGGCCGGCTCGCTTTGGCGCAGGTAGCCGGCCAGGCGATGTTCGAACAGCGAAGTATTGAGGCTGAAGGTTTCTACCGTCAGCCGGTTGTGCAGGTCGAAACGCTTGTGCACGCCCGGCTCCAGGATCGACACAAAGTCGCCTTCGCAAAACAACAGGCCGCGTTCGTTCTTTTTCACGATAAAGCGTTTCAACAGTTTCATCTGGGTCATCCTGTGCAATTAAGTCCTTGGTGCCGGTGTTGCCAAAGAGCCGAGCGTTGCGGGCGTGGCCCGGAGGAGTCGGTTGCCGGGACGTCCTGTCCACTGACCGCGTCCTGCGGTCCGGCAACTGCCTTGCTCCGGGCCCGGCCGGCAAGCCGGGCAAATCGGCGGTGGGCGTGTACGCTCCTTGCGCACCTTGCAGCCTTCCCTGGCTACGCCCCACCGGCGGGTACAACATTCGAGATACCTTGGAGGGTATGAGAGGTTCGAGTCAGGCCTCGAGACCAGCGTCTCCGTGAGGAGCCACGCTAGCGACTGCTCGTTGCGGCGGCGGCATGCACGACACCAACACCTGGGGTGGGCTCGTGCACCGGCGGGGATGTAAACCCCGTCCCGTTGGCCTGCTTGGCGATGCGGTCGAGGAAGATATTGCGAGGGGCGTGCCAGGTTTTGAATTCAGAGCCGAATTAACTTTTAACTTATTGATTTATATAAGTTTTATTTTTAATTTTTTGATCTCTTGTATTTTTTTGGCCCACAGAAGACAAGATTTTTATATATCATCAGATACGTATTTATCTCTTGAGCTAAAACGACATGGACAAGCGTAGCGTCGCCATCGGCTTTCTTGGCACCACACTCGATCGCAACGGCAAAGGCGCGGCGCGCTGGCAACGCTGGCGACCGACCATCAGCCTGTGCCAGCAAGCGAGCATGCCGATCGATCGCCTGGAACTGATCCACGGCACCAGCGCCCGCGACCTGGGCCTGGCCGAGCGCATTCGCGACGACATCCAGAGCATCTCGCCACACACCGAGGTGCGCCTGCAGCCCCTGGTGCTGCGCAACCCCTGGGACTTCGAGGAGGTCTACGGCGCGCTGCACGATTTTGCCAGCGCCTACCCGTTCGACACCGAGCACGAGGACTACCTGGTGCACATCACCACCGGCACCCACGTCGCGCAGATCTGCTGGTTCCTGCTCACCGAAGCGCGCTACCTGCCGGCGCGACTGATCCAGACCTCGCCAGCGCGCGGCAAGGAAGACACCGCCGACCCGGCCGGCACCAGCACGCTGATTGACCTCGACCTGTCGCGCTACGATCACATCGCCTCGCGCTTTCAACGCGAGCAGGCCGACAGCCTGAATTTTCTCAAGGCCGGCATCGCCACCCGCAACGCCGCCTTCAACCGCTCCATCGAGCAGATCGAGCGAGTGGCCTTGCGCTCGCGGGCGCCGATGCTGCTGGTCGGCCCGACCGGCGCCGGCAAGTCCTTCCTGGCCCGGCGCATCTATGAGCTCAAGCGCGGTCGCCATCAGCTGGAGGGGCGCTTTGTCGAGGTGAACTGCGCCACCTTGCGCGGCGACGGCGCCATGTCGACGTTGTTTGGCCATAGCAAAGGCGCCTTCACCGGCGCCCAGAACGCCCGCGAAGGCTTGCTACGCGCAGCCGACGGCGGCATGTTGTTCCTCGATGAAATCGGCGAACTGGGCGCCGACGAACAGGCCATGCTGCTCAAGGCCATCGAAGAAAAACGCTTCTTCCCGCTGGGCTCGGACCGTGAAGTCGAGAGCGACTTCCAACTGATCGCCGGCACCCACCGCGACCTGCGCAGCCGGGTTGCCGAAGGGCTGTTCCGCGAAGACCTGTACGCGCGCATCAACCTGTGGACCTTCGAGCTGCCGGGGTTGGCCGGGCGCCGCGAAGACATCGAGCCGAACATCGATTTCGAACTGCAGCGCCATGCCCGCGAACAGAACCGCCAGGTGCGCTTCAATCTCGAAGCCAAGCGCCGCTACCTGGCCTTTGCCAATTCGCCGCAGGCGCGCTGGGCCGGCAACTTTCGCGAGCTGTCGGCCTCGATCACGCGCATGGCCACCCTGGCCGACAGCGGGCGTATCGACGAAGTGCTGGTGCTGGAGGAAATCCAACGCCTGCAGCATGCCTGGGGCCTGGCCCAGGAGGCCGACCCGCTCGCGGCATTGCTCGGCGACAAGGCGCTGGACCAGTTCGACCGCCTGCAACTGCAAGCCGTGCTCAAGGCTTGCCGCAACGCCCGCACCTTGTCCGAAGCCGGGCGCCAGCTATTCGATGTGTCACGCCTGGAAAAGGACAAACCCAACGACGCCGACCGCCTGCGCAAATACCTGGCCCGTTTTGGCCTGGAGTGGAATCAACTCAAGGACTGAACAGGGTGCTAGAATCCGCGCCCTCTTCGGCCGCACCTGGCCGAGCACTACCGAAAAAGGACTCTCGGCCATGTCATTGCTGACAGCGACCCGCCTGCACCTCTGCTCCTTCGGCCTGCTGGCCAGCCTCAGCCTCACCGCCACCACCGCCTTCGCCGACGAAGCCACCGACCAGGCCCTGCACAAAGGCCGCTGGCAAGGCATGGCCGCCATGGCCAACCTGTACCTCAACGACGCTACCCCGGCCGAGTTCATGGATGCCGGTGACAAAGAAAAGAGCGAACACGACAACTATGCCGGCGCCCTGGCCTTCTACCTGACTGCCGCCCGCCTGGACCCGAAGAACGCCTTCGCCGCCTACCAGGCCGCTGCCGCACTGTCGTCCATGGACAGCCCGGAACTGGCCGCGCAATACCTCGACGAAGCCCGCGAGCGCGGCTTCTGGCAAGCAGTGATCCTCAAGGAAGACGACGAACTGGAGCCGATGAAAAACGACCCGGCCTACCAGAAGCTGCTGCAAGCCGCCGAGAAGAACTACCCGATCCAGGCCAAGGACGCCGGCCTCGCCGCGTTCAGCATCCCTGAAGGCAAGGCCCCGGCCGGCGGCTGGCCAGTGGTGGTGTGGCTGGCAGGCTTCGGCACCGAAGGCGTCAAGGGCACCAAGATGCGTGCCGACCTGGTGGGCGACAAGGCCGTACTGGTGGCCCTGAACGGCACCCTCAAGCGTGACGAGCATCAGTTCATGTGGCAGCAGCAGTCGGTCGAGCCGACCGAGCAAGCAGTGGCCGCAGCCCTGAAGAAACTGGAAAAAGACACCCGCATCGACCGCTCGAAAGTCGCCCTGATCGGTTTCTCGCAAGGCGCCGAACACGCCGCCCACCTGATCGCCCAGTACCCGCAAAACTACAGCGGTGCGGTGCTGCTGTCGCCTGGCGGCTTCAAGATCCCGTTCACCGTGCAAAAGGCCAAGGACAAGCGCCTGGTCGTGGTCCACGGCGCCCAGGAGCATGAAAGCAACCTGCAGCTGACCGCCACCACCGAAAAAGCCTTCGCCAGCAACAACAAGGTACAGAGCCACGAACACCCTGAAGGGCACACCTTCCAGGACGACTGGCGCAAAGCCTACCCGGGCTACCTGGATTACGCCCTGGGCCTGTAACGGTCGAATTAGACCTAGGTCGTAAGGCTGGGACTTGCAAACCTGATGGCACTCTGATGTATGCTTGGTCGGTCTTCAGGGCGGGGTGCAAGTCCCCACCGGCGGTAAATCGAAAGATGAGCCCGCGAGCGCTTCGGCCTTTTGGTCGAGGGTCAGCAGATCTGGTGAGACTCCAGAGCCGACGGTTATAGTCCGGATGAAAGAAGGCGTCAGGTCAGGGCCATCAGGCGCCCTGGCGCACGCATTTTGTTCGCCCTGAAACGTTCATCGATCACTTACGAGGAGCGTTTCATGTCCCCTTTGCACCGCAAGCAATTCCCTAACGTCGCTGCCGCCGTCGCTGCCTACCAGGCCGGTAAACCCGTGCTGTTGCTCGATGACGACGACCGCGAGGACGAGGCGGATATCATTGCCGCCGCCGAAAACATCAGCCTCGAAACCATGGCCATGATGATCCGCGATTGCAGCGGCATCGTCTGCCTGTGCCTGGATGAAACCACCGTTGACGAGCTGTCGCTGGCACCCATGGTGCCGAACAATCGCGCCCGCCACGGCACCGGATTCACCGTGACCATCGAAGCCGCTGAAGGTGTGTCCACCGGCGTCTCGGCCCAGGACCGCATCACCACTATCCAGGCAGCACTGGACTCGACCAGCGCCGACATGCGCATCGTCAGCCCTGGCCACGTGTTCCCGCTGCGTTCGCGTGATGGTGGCGTACTCACCCGCCGCGGTCACACCGAAGGCTCGGTGGACCTTGCACGCCTGGCGGGCCTGCGCCCAGCGGCAGTGCTGTGCGAACTGATGAACCCCGACGGCAGCATGGCCCGTGGTGAACAGGTGGCCGTGTACGCCAAGCAGTATTCGCTGCCGGTGCTGACCATCGACGAGCTGGCGCGCTATCGCCAGGCCGCCTTGACGCCAGCCCTGGAAAGCGCCTGAAAAATATTCTGTTCGAGAAAATTTACAGCCCTGCAGACAGCTACTAAGGTGAATGCAGAGGAGTGAATCGCGGCTGATTCAAGGCAGTCGCATCGTGCTGAGCGGGAGCAGTTTCATGCCCCCGGATTTGCCTCTATTAGGGGGCGGGAAGACGACTTCATGGGGCGCCGCAAGCCAACCCGGAGTCGTCCCCGCCTCTACTTTTTTCTGCTTACTTCAAGCCCAGCTGAGTGCGCAAAAAGTCGTGCAGGCCGACTGCGCTTTTCTTGTAGCCGTCTGCAGTCAGGTGCACCAGATCGCCACGGGCCAGTCCCGAAGCCTGCCAGCCGGCAATCGAACACTGCCCGCCCATATACGCCTGCCAGTCCCAGAACAGCGCGTTGGCCTGCTTGGCCGCCTGACGCTGGATGCGGATCACCTGGGCCAGCTGTTGCGGCTGGCGCGCGGCGCAGCTACGGGCCTTGCGCTGCTTGATCGAATCCGGCGGACCGACCAGCAGTATCACCGCGCGCGGCAGGTCCTTGCGCAGGCGCTTGAGGGTATTGCGCAATTGCGTCTGGTACAGGCTCAGGTCCAGGGTGTCGTCAAAGGCTTCGTTGGTGCCGTAGGCAAGGATCACCAGGTCCGGGCGCAGGGTCTTGAGGTTGTCCTGCCAACCGGCCTGCCATTTGTCCTGCACGTCAAGGCGCGCGCCATTGATGCCCAGCGCCGAATAGATCACCCCGGCATTCTTCTGACTCTGGATGTACCAGCCACCCAGCAGCGTGCCTGGCCGACTGTTGACGGTCAGGTCCAGCGGCAGGCCAAGGTTGCTGACCTGCGGACCGAAGCGCCACTGCCCGCCGGTGGCCGCCAGCATGCGCTGGTTACGGCTACGGCCATCGCGCAGCACCAGGCTGCTGTTCTCGCGCGCCTGGTACAGGGCCTGCACCCGATAGCGTTGCGCGGTAGGCTCGCGGGCCTCGATACGTACGCTGGGGTTGGCCGCCGTCGGCACCGACAGGTAACCGCCAAGCGGGAACTGGGTGCTCTGCTGATTACGCGCCGACACCAGCTCCCACTGGCGCTTGGCGGTTTTCAGGATGACCTGGTCGTAGCGGGTGCCCGGCACTGGCGAGGCAGCGATCAGGCCGATGCCGCCGTCGCCATAGCGTGCTTGCAGCAGGCGGCGCATCTCGCCACTGAACAGGTCGGCAGCGGTATGCGAGTCGCCGAACTGGATGATATTGACCGGCGCGCGGTTGGCGTTCTTGAACTTGCCCGCCAGTACCGCCAGGTTGCCATCGACGCGGTTGGCCGGGGCTTTGGCCGCCGTATTGGCTGGCTTGGCCGTGGTATTGACCGCCGCCACCGGGCTACAGCCCGGTAGCGCGCAGATCAGCAGGGCCAGCCCCAGAATGTTGTGCAGTCGCCGCATCAGTGTCCCGTTACAGTGAGGCCGGGAAAGGCGATCATCGAGAGAATCCGTTCCGAGATCAGCTTCTGTCCGGTGGTGGTGAAATGGATGCCGTCATCGACCCGGGTCTTGATCCGTTTACCCTCTGCGTTCTGCAAGGTATAGGAGAAGCTGTCGTCGGTGTAACCGAGGACCGGGTTGGCCGAGACGTAATGCTGTTGATACAGGCCGGCCTGTTGTTCGTACAGCCCGCTCAGATAAGCCATGGCCGTAGACAGCTTGGGCTTCTGCATGTTCGGTGGCCCGACCCAGATCACCTGCACATTGTGCGCACGGGCCTGTTCGAGGATCGAGTCGATACGCTGGCGGTAGGTGACTTCCCACTCCGGCGATTTGAAGCGCAAGAACGGCTTGCCCTTGCCCTGGGGCATGTCCCACGGGTCGTTGGGGCCGAGGAAGATCACCATCAGGCGAATGTTCGGCTCGCTCTCCAGGGTCTTGGCCACGGTCTGCGGCCAGTTGAAGAAACCTGGATAGGCAAGGCCGGTGCTCTGCCGGCTGAGGTTGACGCTCTTGATCTGGTAGCGCTTGCGCAGGCTGTTGGCCAGGTGCGGGGCAACGCCCTGCATCAGCGAATCGCCGACCAGGAACACTTCATCCCCCGCCGCCAGGGACACCACGGTGCCCGCTTGCAGAGGCGCCGCCTGGGTAACCGGTGCAATCGGCTGGGCCACAGGGGCTGCGACAGGTGCCGCCACCGCCGGCGCAACGGCCACGACCTTGACTGGCGCCGGCTTGCTGACCGCCGGGTGGGCAGCGACTGGTGGTTTGTCCAGATGCACCGGAACCACCGGCATCGGCAACGGCAGCTCGACCGTGTCGCTGGCCTCAACCTTGGCGACCATCACCGCTTCGCTGCGTTTATCCAGGCTGTCGATGAAGCTGTCGCGGGCATCGCCCAGGGCATGGGTCAGGTTGCCGCCCAGGCGCCAGGCCGGGCTCTGGCCGAGCACCGGCAGCTCGCAGCTCTGGTGATACTTCTGCTGGCAGTACAGGCTGATCGAGTCCTGGTTCAGCCAGAACAACAACAGCGTGGTGATGACAATGGCGTAGAAAGCCTTGGCGGCTCCCAGCTGCGAAGACAGCAAACGACCGGCATTAGAAGCTTGCATAGATGAACCCCGGCACGCCCGATTGCGAAGCAAAAATGACCAAGGAAATGAACAGCCCCAGCGGTATTGGATACAGCTGCCAGGGCAAGCGCGTAGTCGTTGCGAAGAACTGGCGCAGCAGCACCAGCAACTGCGGGTAGACGGCAACATACAGCACGCTCACCAGCAACAGCAGGCCCGTGCTGGAGAACAATCCATCGAAGCTCAGACCGCCAATACCGGCAAGCATGTCCATGGCTTCATCAAGGCTCGCGTTGCGGAAGAAGATCCAGGCAAAGGCCACGTAGTGGAAGGTCAGCAAGCGCGCCGCCAAACCGGCGCCCGGCCAGCGCATCGGCTGCGGCAGGATGTAGGTCGAGGCCTTGTACAGCGCCAGACCGATGCCGTGCAGCGCACCCCAGATGATGAAGTTGATGCTCGCCCCGTGCCACAGGCCGGAAATCAGCATCGCCAGCAGCATGTTCAGGTTGCCGCGCCACACTCCCTGGCGATTGCCGCCCAGGGGAATGTAGACATAGTCGCGAATGAACAGCGACAGGCTGATGTGCCAGCGGCCCCAGAATTCCTTGAGGTTGTGCGCGGCATAAGGGGCATTGAAGTTGTCAGGCAGGCGAAAGCCCAGCAGCAAGGCGATGCCGGTGACCAGGTTGGTGTAGCCGCTGAAGTTGAAATAGATCAGGAAGCTGTAGCCATACACGCTCAGCAGGATCTGCTCGGGCGAGTAACTGCCCGGCGTCTCGAACACCGGGTCGACCCACTCGCTGGCCAGCCAGGCGCTGCAGAAGAACAGCTTGACCACTGCCAGGGCAATCAGGCCCAGGGCCCGTTGCGGCTCGAGCACTTCACGGATACTGCTTGAGCGAATCTGCGGCAGCATATGGCTGGCGCGGTTGACCGGGCCGGCAATCAGGCTGGGGAAGAACGCCAGGTACAGCGCCAGGTCGAACGCCGAGGCCGAGGGCATTTCGCGGCGATTGATCGACACCAGGTAGCTGACCGAGTGAAAGGCGTAGAACGACAGGCCGATCGGCACCAGCACTTCCAGCACCGGCAACGACACATCGAGCCCGGCACTGGCCAGGGCGCCCTGCACGCCACCGACAAAAAATTCCTGGTACTTGAACAGATAAAAGCAACCGAGCACCAGCAGCAACACCAGCAAATAGCTGAAGCGCCGCCCGGGATAACGCTCACCGACCAGGCCCAACAGGTACACCAGGGCGCTGTAGCCCAGCAGGATATACAGGGAGTTGAAGCTGAAACTGGCCACCAGGCCGTAACTGGCCGCCAGCAGCAGGACGTTCTGCAGGCGGACGCTCCAGCACAGGCTCCAATAGACGATGAAAAACAGTGTGAAGCAGAGGCCGAACTCGATCGAAAGGAAGCTCACAACGTAGTCCATTACGTGACAACAGAAATAGGAGGCTTCACCGCCAGAAAGCCACGGGGTAAAGCGGGCGCGATTATGGCAGAGAGCCACAACCCCTCACAATGCGAGCCCTGCAGAAAAATCAAGACTTCGTCGCTGGCCTTTGTGCAACAGAATGCGACCAAAGATCGCCCCTATCGATTTGCTCCCCCCGCCCCGCTCTGCTAGTGTCGCGCCGTTTATACTGCCACCGAGACAGCCGCCATGGCCCGAAAAAAAGCCTCCATTGATTTCGAGCAATCCCTCGCCGACCTGCAGGTCCTGGTCGAGCGCCTGGAGAACGGCGAGCTGTCGCTGGAAGACTCGCTGACCGCCTTCGAACAGGGCATCAGCCTGACCCGCGACTGCCAGAGCGCCCTGGCCCAGGCCGAACAGAAGGTCCAGGTGCTGCTGGAGCGCGATGGCGAGCTCGCTGCCGAGCCTTTCGACGCGGACCAGCCAGAATGATCGGCGCGTACCAGGCCAGTTGCCAGGCGCGGGTCGATGCCGCCCTCGAACAACTGTTCATCGCCCCTTCGGTTGAGCTTACCCGCCTCTATGAAGCCATGCGCTACAGCGTCATGAACGGCGGCAAACGGGTGCGCCCGCTGCTCGCCTACGCCGCTTGCCAAGCCCTTGGGGCAGCGCCGGAACAGGCCAACGGTGCGGCCTGCGCAGTTGAACTGATTCACGCCTATTCGCTGGTGCACGACGACTTGCCGGCCATGGACGATGACGACCTGCGCCGCGGACAGCCAACCACCCACAAGGCCTTTGATGAAGCCTGCGCGATCCTCGCTGGCGACGGTCTGCAGAGCCTGGCCTTCAGCGCCCTGCTCGACCCGCAGCTGAGCCCGCAGCAAGACAGCATCCGCCTGGCCATGGTCCAGACCCTGGCGTTGGCGGCAGGCCCGGCCGGCATGGTCGGCGGCCAGGCCATCGACCTGGGTTCGGTGGGCCTCAAGCTCGACCAGACGGCGCTGGAGTTCATGCACCGGCACAAGACCGGCGCGCTGATCGAAGCCAGCGTCAGGCTCGGCGCCCTGGCCAGCGCCCGCGCCGACCAGACCCAGCTCAAGGCCCTGCAAACTTATGCCCAGGCCATCGGCCTGGCCTTTCAAGTCCAGGACGATATCCTCGACGTCGAGAGCGACACCGAAACCCTGGGCAAGCGCCAGGGCGCCGACATTGCCCGCGACAAGCCGACCTACCCGGCCCTACTCGGGCTCGACGCGGCCAAGGCCTATGCCCTGGAACTGCGCGACCAGGCCCTGCATGCCCTGCGTCCGTTTGACGCGGCGGCCGAGCCGCTGCGCGAACTTGCGCGTTATATCGTTGAACGGCGTAATTAAGCGCAAACCGCATCGCGGGGCAAGCCCGCTCCCACAGAGATCACTGTAGGAGCGGGCTTGCCCCGCGATTAGCTCAAATGGGCAGCCAACACCGCAATAAGGTAAACTGCCGCCACTTCATATCTATAACGATTCGCCTGATGCCCACGACGTTTCAAGAGATCCCCCGCGAACGCCCGGTCACGCCGCTGCTTGACCGTGCCGATACGCCCGCCGGCTTGCGCCGCCTGGCTGAAGCCGACCTGGAGAGCCTGGCCGACGAGTTGCGCCAGGAATTGCTCTATACCGTTGGTCAGACCGGCGGGCATTTCGGTGCCGGCCTGGGCGTCATCGAGCTGACGATCGCCCTGCACTACGTCTTCGACACCCCGGACGACCGCCTGGTGTGGGACGTCGGTCATCAGGCCTATCCGCACAAGATCCTCACCGGTCGCCGCCAGCGCATGAACACCCTGCGCCAGAAGGACGGCCTGGCCGCCTTCCCGCGCCGCGCCGAGAGCGAGTACGACACCTTTGGTGTCGGTCACTCCAGCACCTCGATCAGTGCGGCCCTGGGCATGGCCATCGCCGCCCGTCTGCAGAACGATCCGCGCAAGTCCATTGCCGTGATCGGCGACGGCGCGCTGACCGCCGGCATGGCGTTCGAGGCGTTGAACCACGCCCAGGAAGTCGACGCCGACATGCTGGTGATCCTCAACGACAACGACATGTCGATTTCGCGCAATGTCGGCGGCCTCTCCAACTACCTGGCCAAGATCCTCTCCAGCCGCACCTACTCGAGCATGCGCGAGGGCAGCAAGAAGGTCCTGTCGCGCCTGCCGGGCGCCTGGGAAATCGCCCGGCGCACCGAAGAGTACGCCAAGGGCATGCTGGTGCCCGGCACCCTGTTCGAAGAGCTGGGCTGGAACTACATCGGCCCGATCGATGGCCACGACCTGCCGACCCTGATCACCACCTTGCGCAACATGCGTGACCTCAAGGGCCCGCAGTTCCTGCATGTGGTGACCAAGAAAGGCAAGGGCTTCGCCCCGGCCGAAGTCGATCCGATCGGCTACCACGCGATCACCAAGCTCGAGCCTGTGGACAAACCCGCCACCGCGCCGAAACAAGCCGCTGGACCGAAGTACTCGGCAGTGTTTGGCCAATGGCTGTGCGACATGGCAGCCGCCGACCAACGCCTGGTCGGCATCACCCCGGCGATGAAAGAAGGCTCCGACCTGGTGGCCTTCAGCGAGCGTTACCCGGATCGCTACTTCGACGTGGCCATCGCCGAACAGCACGCGGTAACCCTGGCCGCGGGCATGGCCTGCGAAGGCGCCAAACCGGTGGTGGCGATCTATTCGACCTTCCTCCAGCGCGCCTACGACCAGCTGATCCATGACGTCGCGGTGCAGAACCTCGACGTGCTGTTCGCCATTGACCGCGCCGGCCTGGTCGGCGAAGACGGCCCGACCCACGCGGGCAGCTTCGACCTGTCGTTCCTGCGCTGCATCCCCGGCATGCTGGTGATGACCCCGAGCGACGAAAACGAGCTGCGCAAGATGCTCAGCACCGGCCACCTGTACAACGGCCCGGCAGCGGTGCGCTACCCACGTGGCAGCGGCCCGAACGCGACCATCGAGAGCAACCTCGAGCCGCTGGAAATCGGCAAGGGCATCGTGCGCCGCCAAGGCAGCAAAGTCGCCCTGCTGGTATTCGGCGTGCAACTGAGCGAAGCCCTGAAGGTTGCCGAGCAGATCGACGCCACCGTGGTCGACATGCGTTTTGTCAAACCACTGGATGAGGCCCTGGTGCGCGAGATCGCCGGCAGCCACGAACTGCTGGTGAGCATCGAAGAGAACGCCATCATGGGCGGCGCCGGTGCGGCCGTGAGCGAGTTCCTCACGCGTGAAGCCGTGCTCAAGCCGATGTTGCACCTGGGCCTGCCCGATGTGTATGTCGAGCATGCCAAGCCTGCCCAGATGCTCGCCGAGTGCGGCCTGGATGCGGCCGGGATCGAGGCTTCGGTGCGTCAGCGGATGCAACTGCTCGGTCTTTAGGACCTCATCGCGGGTCAAGCCCGCTCCTACAGGTCTTGTAGGAGCGGGCTTGACCCGCGATAGCAATGGAACACCCCATGCCCTACCTGCGCCTCGCCCCCTTCCTGCTATGCCTGCCGAGCACCCTGCTGGCCGCCCCGATCGACCGCGAAAGCGCCCTGAAGCTGCCCAATACGCTGATCAGCGCCAACCGCCAAGTCGAAGACCGCACACAAACCAGCGCCGCCAACACGGTCTTCACCCGTGACGACATCGACCGCCTGCAGCCTTCCAGCGTCACTGACCTGCTGACCCATGTACCCGGCGTTCAGGTCTCGCGCACCGGCGGACGGGGCAGCTTGCCCGGTATCTTCATTCGCGGCACCAAGTCGGCCCAGAGCCTGGTACTGGTCGACGGCGTACGCATCGCCAACACTTCGTCCGGCGACAGCGGCCTGCAGTTTCTCAACATCGATCAGATCGAACGGATCGAAGTGCTGCGCGGTTCGCGCTCGGCGATCTACGGCAGCGATGCGATTGGTGGGGTGATCCAGATCTTTACCCGCCGCGCCGCCAAGCCCGGCCTGCAACCACGCCTGCACCTGGCCGGCGGCAGCAACCAGAGCTGGCAACGAGACGTTGGCCTCTCGGGCGGTGACGAGCGCACCCGTTTCAACCTCGCCGCCGGTCTCGACGAAACCGCCGGCATCAACGCCACCCGTGAGTCGTTCCCGGCCAACGGCGATCACGATGCCTACCGCAACAAGAGCCTGAGCCTGAACCTCAGCCATGTCGCCAGCGACGCGCTGGAGCTGGGCCTGAACCTGCTCGACAGCCGTGGGCGCAGCGAGTACGACAACCTGTTTGGCGACCGCAGCCAACCCTATACCGACTTCAATCTCAGCAGCATCGGCACCTACGCCGACGCACAGCTCACCGAGATGTGGCATTCACGCCTGGAACTGGGCCACAGCGAGAACCGCGATACCAAGCGCGACTCATTGCAGCCGGGCGGGAGCGAGTTCAACACCTACCGCGACTCGATCAACTGGCAGAACGATCTGAGCCTGGATGAGCGCAACAACCTGCTGCTGGGTGGCGATTGGTACCAGGACCGTCTGCACGCCAGTACGCCTCTGGACGAAGACAGCCGCTGGAATCGCGCCGCCTTCGTGCAACATCGCTACAAGGGCGACAACTTCAGCACCGAAGTGGGCGTGCGCCGCGACCAGAACCAGCAGTTCGGCAGCCAGAACAGCTGGAGCGCCAGCCTTGGCTTGCCGCTCAACGCCGACAACGACCTGCTGCTGTCCTACAGCGAAGGCTTCCGTGCGCCGACTTTCAACGATCTCTACTACCCGGACTACGGCAACCCTGACCTTAAACCCGAACGCTCGAAGAGCTACGAGCTGCAATGGCGCAGCCAACTGGCTGAAACCACCCGGCTGGAGGCGTCGCTGTACCGCACCGACCTGCGCAATGCGATCTCCCTGGGCCCCAACTTCATCCCACACAATGTCGGCTCGGCGCGCATCAATGGTGTTGAAGCGAGCCTGCATCAGGATTGGTTCGGCTGGCAGAGCAGCCTCGGCCTGGCGCTGATCGACCCACGTGACCGCGACTCCGGGCACACCCTGGAACGCCGCGCCCGCCGCACCCTGAGCCTGGACCTTGATCGCCAGTTCGAACGCCTGGGCCTCGGCGCCAGTTGGCAGGCGGTCAGCAGCAGTTACGCGGACGCCGACAACAAACGCTCACTCAGTGGCTACGGCCTGCTCGGCTTGCGCGGCAGTTGGAACCTGAGCCGCGAGATTCGCCTGGAGCTCAAGGCCGATAACCTGCTGGATAAAGCCTACAGCCGCGCGCAGTACCGTTATGGCGCAGGCTTCGCTGACTACCGCGAAGAAGGTCGCACCTGGCTGCTGGGCGTCACCTGGACGCCGGCGCTTTAGCCTGCAGCAGCGCACACAGCTTCGCCGTCGCTTCGATCATCTGCCCGCTGGGACGCTCAAGACCCTTGTCCGGTACCTGCAACAGCAGGCCATCGCGCACGGCAGCGACGTGCGGCCAAGCCTTCCAGGCATCGAGCTGAAGCTGGTCGGGAGCGAGGATCACCTGGGGATTGCGCGCCAGCACGGTCTCCAGATTGACCTGTGGCGCCGGCTGAGTGAGGTCGGCAAACACGTTACGGGCACCGCAGACGCTCAGCGCATCGGAGATGATCTGGTAACCGCCAACGGTATACAGCGGCTTGTCCCAGACCTGATAGAACACTGTCAGGGCACGCTCGCGATGGTACTGCTGGCGCAGCGCGGCAAGGCGGTTGCGCAGGGCTGCGGACAGCTGCCTGCCTTGCTCCTTGCGCCCGATGCGCACACCAATTTCGTCGACCTGGGACACCAGGTCATCCAGCTCGTACACATCGACGCTATACAGCGGGATACCCAGGCGTTCGAGCTGCGCACGCTGGGCCGCCGGCACGCTGCCCGGCCAGTACAACACCAGGTCCGGGCGTACGCTGAGCAGGCGCTCCATGTCCAGCTGACCGTAGCGGCCCACCAACGGTACGGCGCTTAACTGTGCCGGTCGTTCGTGCCACTCGGCCATGCCTACCAGCAGGTCGGCGGCCTGCAGGTCGAGGATGATTTCGCTGATCGAGGGCGCCAGGCTGACCACCCGCGGCGCTGCCGCCAGCGGCATGCCGAGGGCCAGGAGCAACAACCACAGGTAACGGCGCATCAGCCGAGCTGGCGAGGGATACGGTAGAGGTAAAGCAGGACCACGCTGGAAATCGCCAGGAGGATCTGCGGCACCGCCTCAAGCCCGACGAATACCGACAGCGCGGCAACCCAGGCCGGCAGGCAGGCGAACAGCATGCCCAAGCGACGAATGCGCGCCAGCTCGATCCAGGCCGCAGGCTCGTCGTCTGTATTGAGGGCTTTCTGGGTGGCGATCAACCCATGCTTGTAGGCGCCGAAGCGCGGCAGGCTGAGGAACATTGAGGCCACACCGGCGATGAACATCGGCATGGCCAGGATCGGGATCAGCGCCTGCACACCGCCAAAGGCCCAGGCAAACACCAGCAACGGCGCCAGCGCCACAGCCAGGTACTGCCACCAGGCCAGCTCCAGGCGACGACGAACCTGGGCACGGGTCACGCCCGACCGGCCTCGCCCTGGTGCTCGTTGCCCATCATGTGGCCGAGCTTGCCGGCTTTGGTCGCCAGGTAGTGTTTGTTGTGCGGGTTGTGGCCGGTGTGCAGCGGCACACGCTCGGCAACCGGGATACCCATGCCGGTCAGCGCTTTGACCTTGCGCGGGTTGTTGGTCATCAGCCGCAGCGACTTGACCCCCAGGTGTTCGAGCATCGGCTGGCACATGCCGTAGTCGCGCTGGTCGGCGGCAAAGCCCAGGCGCTCGTTGGCTTCGACGGTATCGGCACCGCCATCTTGCAGTTCGTAGGCGCGGATCTTGTTCAGCAGGCCAATGCCCCGACCTTCCTGGCGCAAGTACAGCAGCACGCCCCGGCCTTCACGAGCGATGGCCTGCAGCGCGGCCTCAAGTTGTGAACCGCAGTCGCAGCGTTGGCTGAACAAGGCATCGCCGGTCAGGCATTCGGAATGCAGGCGCCCCAGAACCGGCTGTCCGTCGGCCACATCACCCAGGCTGAGCACGACGTGCTCGCGACCGGTGGCTTCATCGAGAAAACCATGCATGGTGAAGGTTGCAAACGGGGTAGGCAGCTTGGAAGCGGCAACAAAAACGACGGGCACGTTGTGCTCCTGATCTGAAAGCTTGATAAAAAAAGTCAACCGATTGTATCAGTATGTGGCCGGGGTGCTCAGGTGGAATGTTTGTTCAAACCCATCGAGACGTACGATTGGACCTACTCAGCCCGGCCTCCCTTGTCGAACGGATAAGGCTGCGACCAACGACGGAAAATATCGCGCAGCTCACCACTGGCGACCAGCTTGTCCATGCGCTGGTCGAACAAGTTGCGCAATGCCTTGCCTTCGGCACTGCGGGAAAACGCCAGGTACAGCGGCAATTCGGCCAGGTGGGAGCGGCGAAAAAGCTGCGGTTTGGCGGCCTGCCCGAGCACATAGTCGACTTCGGTCAGGGCATCGATGTAGAAGTCGACGCGATCATGTTCAAGCATCGGCAGGATGCCCTCGCGACGTTGAATCTCACGAAAGCGCCCGACATTGGGCAGGTAATTCTTGTAGTCGTAGCCACGCACCCAGGCCAGGCGAAACTGCCCGAGGGTCTGTTGGGTGGGGACAGGACGGGTCGCCAGGCCCAGGGCATAGATATGGTCCATATCGAAATGCCAACGCGGGTAGAGGTTATCGGCGTTCTCTTCGTGATAGGAGCCAACCCAGGCATCCGCCTCACCGCGCTTGACCAGACCGACCGCACGGCTGTAAGGCGCACTCTGGATCCGGACCTTGACCCCGGCCGGCTCGAACACCTTGCGCAGCACTTCCCAGGCCAGGCCGCT
Source organism: Pseudomonas fluorescens (assembly GCF_902497775.2). Classification (NCBI taxonomy): domain Bacteria; kingdom Pseudomonadati; phylum Pseudomonadota; class Gammaproteobacteria; order Pseudomonadales; family Pseudomonadaceae; genus Pseudomonas; species Pseudomonas fluorescens. The sequence goes on along the minus strand of NZ_OZ024668.1, from coordinate 83,981 downwards.
GCCATCGGCGTTGGTGTAGTCGAGCCACTCCTCACTGACCAGGCGGACCTGACCCGGCGTCGTTGCAGGCGCATCAGCCGCCCGTACCGCACTTCCCACCAGGACCAGCAATAACAGCAACAGCCGCCATCCAGTCATCGCCCAGCTCCCTTAAGTAAAGCTCCATACCAGAACCTGCATGCCCAGCCAGGCAAATACCCCGGCCAGCACGTCGTCGAGCATGATACCCACACCGCCATGCACATGGCGGTCAACCCAGCGAATAGGCCAGGGCTTGAGGATGTCGAAAAAGCGGAACATCAAAAAGCCCGCCAGCAGCCACTGCCACCCTTCCGGCACCAGCCACAGGGTAATCCACATGCCGACCATTTCGTCCCAGACGATGCCTTCGTGGTCGTGCACTTTCAAATCGTCGGCAACCTTGCCGCACAGCCAGAAGCCGAACAGCATGGTCAGGCCGAGCATCAGCCAGTAGCCCCAGTCGGGCAGCATCTGCCACAACGGGATAAAGGGTAGAGCCACCAGCGAACCCCAGGTTCCCGGGGCCTTGGGCAAGGTCCCGGAGCCGAAGCCGAAAGCCAGGAAATGCCAGGGATTGCGCCAGACCGACGGCGGAACGAACTCCGCTGGCACCTGTTTGGGGTGATCGGTCACGGTGTCTCCTTAAAATGTTGATAGCCCCGGGTATGCGGGGTGATGTCCTGGCCACAGCCATCGAGCAGGCGCACGCCGATGCCGGCAGTGACCCGCCCGACCACATGGATCGGCCAGCCGGCCGCCAGCAGCGGCGCAAGTTCGGTTTCGGGCAGGGTAAAAGCCAGGACGTAATCGTCGCCCCCGGCCAGTGCCGCCTGTTGCGCGCCTTCGCGGCCGCAAAAGGCCTGCAAGGCCGCCGACAACGGCAGCCGCTCCAACTCGACCTGCAAAGCCACCTGCGACGCCTTGGCGATATGGCCACAATCAGCGAGCAGGCCGTCGGAGATGTCCAGTGCAGCCGTAGCCTTGCCGCGCAGCGCCTGGCCCAGTGCCAGTTGCGGCTGCGGCGACCAGTATTGAGCGAGCAGCGGACCTGCTTGCACAGCATCGCCCGAGCGCTCGCCCAGCACCAGCGGCAAGGCCCCAGCGGCATTGCCCAGGTCGCGGCCAACGCACAGCAGGTCACCGGCGCGGGCACCGCCGCGGGTCAGGGCCTGGCCAGCCGGGACGCGGCCGAAAACGGTCATGGTCAGGCTCAGCGGGCCACGGGTGGTGTCACCGCCGATCAGGCTCAGGCGGCAGCTTTCAGCCATCTGGTTCAAACCACGGGCATAGCCCTGCAGCCAGTCGGCGCGAACCTCCGGCAGAGTCAGGGCAAGGGTAAAACCGATGGGCGTGGCGCCCATGGCCGCCAGGTCACTGGCAGCGACGGCCAGCGAACGCTGACCGAGCAGAAAAGGGTCGCAGACAGCCGGGAAATGCACCCCGGCCACCAGCGTATCGGTGGAGATCGCCAACTGTTCGCCAGGCGGCAGGCTGAGCAAGGCGCAATCATCGCCTATACCCAGTGCCACATGTTCGCCGCCTTGCGCACAGGACGCGGCGGCGAAGTAATGACGGATCAGCTCGAACTCACCCATTGGTGCAAAGCGCCGGAATCAGCGCTTGAACGCCTTGACTTCGGCTTCACGCAGGCGTGGTGCCAGCTTGTCGAGCACGCCGTTGACGAACTTGTGGCCGTCGGTGGCGCCAAACACTTTGGCCAGTTCCACGCCTTCGTTGATCACGACGCGGTACGGCACATCCGCGCGCATCATGAACTCCCAGGTGGACAGGCGCAGCACCGCCAGCTCAACCGGATCGAGCTCTTCAAGGGCCAGGTCCAGGCAAGGCTTGAGTGCTTCGTCGATTTCGACTTTCTTCGTCGGAACTCCGTGAAGGATTTCGCGGAAGTAGGCACCGTCGACATCGGTGAAATCGTTATCGACCCGGAACTGCGCTTCGATCTCGTTCAGCGACTGCTTGGCCATGTGCCATTGGTACAGGGCCTGAGTCGCGAGCTGACGGGCTTCGCGACGCTTGGCGCTTTTCGATGGCTTGCCAGCATCCGCAGGTTTTGGATCGCGCGGGTTGAAACGATCGCTTTCGTCGCTAATCACTTGGCCTCCAACTGCGCCAGCAGGCTGACCATTTCCAGAGCGGACAGGGCAGCTTCGGCGCCCTTGTTGCCGGCCTTGGTGCCGGAACGCTCAATGGCCTGTTCGATCGAATCGACGGTCAGGACACCGAAGGAGACCGGCACGCCGAACTCCATGGACACCTGGGCCAGGCCCTTGGTGCATTCGCCCGCAACGTATTCAAAGTGCGGAGTACCACCACGGATCACGGCGCCCAGGGCGATGATCGCGGCATATTCGCTTTGCTGGGCGACTTTCTGTGCTACCAGCGGGATTTCGAAGGCACCCGGGGCACGGATGATGGTGATGTCGCTTTCGTTCACACCGTGGCGAACCAGGGCGTCAACGGCACCGCTCACCAGGCTTTCGACGACGAAGCTGTTGAAGCGGCCAACCACCAAAGCATAGCGACCTTTGGGGGCGATGAAGGTACCTTCGATGGTCTTCAGGGTCATTCCGGAGTTCTCATCTTAAAGAGCCAGGCCGCAAACGGGCGGCCTGTGGGGGTTTGGGACACGAATGGCAGCGCGACAAACCGCCTGCTTTATTCGGAGGGCACGTATTCTACAACTTCCAGATCGAATCCGGATATCGCATTGAACTTCATTGGCGAACTCATCAGACGCATTTTGCGCACGCCGAGGTCGCGCAGGATCTGCGAACCTGCACCCACAGTGCTGTAGGTGGTCGGGGTTTTCGCTTGCGCGCCAGCGTCGGCGCTTTCGCGAATGTGCGCCAGCAGCACGTCGCCATCGAGCGGGTGACCGAGCAGCAGCACCACACCGCTGCCAGCGTCTGCAACGGCGCTCATGGCCGCGCGCAGGCTCCAGCGGCCCGGTTGCTTGACCATCAGCAGGTCGCGCAGCGGGTCCATGTTGTGCACCCGTACCAGGGTCGGTTCTTCGGCGCAGATGTTGCCCAGGGTCAGGGCCATGTGCACGTCGCCCTCGACCGAATCACGGTAGGTGACCAGGTTGAAATGGCCCAGCTCGCTGTCCAGCGGCTGCTCGGAAACCCGCTGAACGGTACGTTCGTGGATCATCCGGTAGTGGATCAGGTCGGCAATGGTGCCGATCTTGATGTTGTGTTCGGCAGCGAAGGTCTCAAGCTCGGCGCGACGGGACATGGTGCCGTCATCGTTCATCACCTCGCAGATCACCCCGCTCGGCTCGAAACCGGCCATGCGCGCCAGGTCGCAGGCCGCTTCGGTGTGACCGGCACGGGCCAGGGTACCGCCAGGCTGAGCCATCAGCGGGAAGATGTGGCCGGGGCTAACGATGTCTTCGGCCTTGGCATCACGGGCGGCGGCCGCCTGCACGGTGCGCGCGCGGTCGGCGGCGGAAATGCCGGTGGTGACGCCGGTGGCGGCTTCGATCGACACGGTGAACTTGGTGCCGAAGCCCGAGCCATTGCGTGGGGCCATCAACGGCAGCTTGAGCGTTTCGCAGCGCTCGCGCGACATCGGCATGCAGATCAGACCACGGGCGTGCTTGGCCATGAAGTTGATGTGTTCGGCCTTGCAGCACTCGGCGGCCATGATCAGGTCGCCTTCGTTCTCGCGGTCTTCGTCATCCATGAGGATGACCATTTTGCCCTGGCGAATGTCTTCGACCAGTTCTTCGATGCTGTTGAGCGCCACTGGGCACCCCCTTTCAAATCAGGATTTCAGGTAGCCGTTGGCGGCCAGGAAACTTTCGGTGATACCGCTGCCTTTACTTGGCTCGGCGGCCTTGTCACCCAGCAGCAGGCGCTCCAGGTAACGTGCCAGCAGGTCGACCTCAAGGTTCACCCGACGACCTGGACGGTAGTCGGCCATGATAGTTTCGGCCAAGGTGTGCGGGACGATGGTCAGCTCGAACTCGGCGCCATCGACCACGTTCACCGTCAGGCTGGTGCCGTCGACGGTGATCGAGCCCTTGTGGGCAATGTATTTGGCCAGCTCTTTGGGCGCACGGATGCGGAACTGGATGGCGCGGGCGTTATCGCTGCGCGAGACCACTTCGCCAACGCCGTCGACGTGGCCGCTGACCAGGTGACCGCCCAGGCGGGTGGTCGGCGTCAGGGCTTTTTCGAGGTTGACCCGGCTGCCGCTTTTGAGCTCGCTGAAAGCGGTGCAGTCGAGGGTTTCACGGCTGACGTCGGCCCAGAAGCCATCGCCAGGCAGCTCGACCGCAGTCAGGCACACGCCGTTGACGGCGATGCTGTCGCCCAGTTTGACGTCGCCCAGGTCGAGCTTGCCGGTTTCGACATACACCCGCACGTCACCGCCTTTGGGGGTCAGAGAACGGATGCTGCCAATCGATTCGATGATGCCGGTGAACATGGAGTCCTCCTCGAAAACAGGGCTGCGCGTGGCGCTAGCCGCAAATTATACGCCGGGCGCAGGCTTGGGTACTGCAGTGACTCGCCAGTCATCGCCTACTGCGCGCATTTCGGTGATCTGCAAATGGGGCGCCTGGCTCATTGTATCCAGGGGCCAGTCGAGCAATGGCCGGGCACTGGAGCCAAGAATGCGCCCGGCGACAAAAATCTGGTACTCGTCGATCAGGCCTTGGCGGGCAAAGGCGCCAACCAGGCCGGCACCGGCTTCGACCAGCACTTCGCTGGCGCCGCGGGCCGCCAGCTCGAGCATCAGCGCCGGCAGGTCGACGCGGCCATCGCGGCCGGGCAGGCTTAGCAGCTCATGGCCGGCCTGGGCATAGCGCGGGTCGGCTGCCGCAGCAGTCACCACCAGGGCCGGACCGGCTGTAAAGAACGGCGCATCCAGCGGCACACGCAAGCGGCCGTCGATCAACACCCGCAAAGGCGGACGGGCCAGGGCCAGCGCAGTAGTTTCAGGGTCCAGGCCCAGCTCGTCACCGCGCACAGTCATCCGCGCGTTGTCGGCCAGCACGCTTTCGGCGCTGGTCAGCACCACGCTGGAACGTGCGCGCAAACGCTGCACTGCCGAGCGCGCCGCCGGGCCGGTAATCCACTGGCTCTCGCCGCTGGCCATGGCCGTGCGGCCGTCCAGGCTCATCGCCAGCTTGGCCCGAACGAACGGCAGGCCGTGTTCCATGCGCTTGAGAAAGCCCGGGTTCAAGGCGCGGGATTCAGCTTCGAGCACACCGCTGGCGACCTCGACACCCACATCGGCCAAACGCTTGAGGCCGTTGCCGGCGACTTGCGGATTGGGGTCTTGCATGGCTGCTACCACCCGCGCCACACCAGCCTTGACCAGCGCCTCGGCACAGGGCGGCGTGCGCCCGTGGTGGCTGCACGGCTCAAGGGTGACGTAGGCGCAGGCGCCGCGGGCCAGCTCGCCGGCCTGGCGCAAGGCATGCACTTCGGCATGGGGCTCGCCGGCACGCACGTGCCAGCCTTCGCCGACGATCTGGCCGTCACGGACGATCACGCAGCCGACGCGCGGGTTCGGGTGGGTGGAGTACAGGCCCTTGCGGGCCAACTCGATGGCCCGGGCCATGTAATACGCATCAAGGACCGCGCGTTCGCTGGACATGCTCACTCTTTAGCCGGCACACGGGCCAGGCGGTCGATTTCTTCACGGAACTCGTTGAGGTCCTGGAAGCGCCGGTACACGGAGGCAAAGCGGATATAGGCGACTTCATCGAGCTTTTGCAGTTCGGCCATCACCAGCTCGCCGACGACCAGCGACTTGATCTCGCGTTCGCCGGTGGCCCGCAGCTTGTGCTTGATGTGCGCCAGCGCCGCTTCCAGGCGCTCGACGCTGACCGGACGTTTTTCCAGGGCGCGCTGCATACCGGCGCGCAGTTTTTCTTCGTCGAAAGGCTGACGGCTGCCGTCCTGCTTGATCAGCCGGGGCAGAACCAGTTCGGCGGTTTCGAAGGTGGTGAAGCGCTCACCGCAGGCTACGCATTCGCGCCGACGGCGCACTTGCTCGCCCTCGGCAACCAGTCGCGAGTCGATGACCTTGGTGTCGTTGGCACCGCAGAAGGGACAGTGCATGGTGGCAGGCAACAAAAAAAGGGAGGGCCATGGTAGCGCATCCCACTGGCAAGACAAGCCAAAGGGGTTACCATCCAGTGAGGAAATATGCCGCGAAGGAATTCCCCATGCCATTAAGAGCGCTTGTCGTGCTCAGTTTCGCCGCCCTGCTGGCCGCTTGCAGTAGCGATAAACCCCAGCCAGTACCGGCACCAAAAGCCCCTGTAGCCAGCAAACCGGCCAAGGAGCTCGGGCCCTTGCCGGCCTATCAGCGCGAGTTGAGCGGCACCTTGCTGAACATCCCGGCCGGCGCCGACGTCGAACTGGCCCTGCTGGTGATCGATGAACGTGGCCGCCCGCAAGGCTTGCTGGCCAGCAGCTCGTTCAGCGGCAACGGCCTGGACCTGCCGTTTCGCCTGCGTTTCAACCCCGAGGCCTTTCCGGCCGGGGCGCGGGTTGAGCTGCGTGGTCGCGCGAGCAAATCCGGACAACTGATTCTGCACCTGCCGCCTCTGCGTATCGCCCAGGCCCAAACCCAGGCCACCGGCCCGCTGCGCTTCGAAAAGGCGCCATGATGGCACCGGCTCCGCTGCAACAGGCCTTGAGCGAACTGCTAGGTGACGCGCAACTGGTGGTCAGCGAACTGCCCGAGTGCGCGTTGAAATTGTGGTTGATCGACGCACGGAACATGGACCGCGCCTTCAGTTCCGAGGAAACCCGGCGCATCCTCCACGAGCCGCCATACTGGAGCTTCTGCTGGGCCAGCGGCCTGGCCATGGCGCGCTACCTGGATGAGCATCGGCATTGGGTAACAGGCAAGCGCGTGCTGGATTTTGGCGCAGGCTCCGGGGTTGCCGGGATTGCTGCCGCCAAGGCCGGCGCGCTGGAAGTGGTGGCCTGCGATCTTGATCCGCTGGCGCTGCAGGCCTGCCGGGCCAATGCCGAGCTCAATGAGGTAGAACTGAGCTATTCCAGCGATTTCTTCCAGGAGGCCGACCGTTTCGACCTGATCCTGGTCGCCGATGTGCTCTACGACCGCGCCAACCTGCCGCTGCTGGATGAGTTCCTCAGCCGTGGCCAGCAGGCCTTGGTGGCCGATTCGCGGGTACGGGATTTCAGTCACCCGCTGTACCGGTCGCTGGGTGTGCTGGACGCCCTGACCCTGCCGGACCTGGCCGAGCCCCACGAATTGCGCCGGGTCAGCCTGTACCACGCCAGCCGTCAGCCTTTATAGTGATGCCATTCACGGATTTTCGAGAGTCGCGATGAACCCTGCCACCCCGTACATATTCGACGCCACTGCCGCCGACTTCGATCAGTCGGTGATCCAGAACTCTTTCCACAAACCAGTGCTGGTCGACTTCTGGGCCGAGTGGTGCGCGCCGTGCAAGGCGCTGATGCCGTTGCTGGCGCAGATCACCGAGAGCTATCAGGGCGAGCTGCTGCTGGCCAAGGTCAATTGCGATATCGAGCAGGACATCGTCGCCCGCTTCGGCATCCGCAGCCTGCCGACCGTGGTGTTGTTCAAGGATGGTCAGCCGGTCGACGGCTTTGCCGGTGCCCAGCCGGAGTCGGCGATTCGCGCCCTGCTCGAGCCCCATGTGCAGATGCCACCACCGGCTGCCGCCGATCCGCTGGAACAAGCCCAGGCGCTGTTTGCCGAAGGTCGTTTCAGCGAAGCCGAAAGCACCCTCAAGGCGCTGCTCACTGAAGACAACAGCAATGCCGGCGCGCTGATTCTCTATGCCCGCTGCCTGGCTGAACGGGGCGAGCTGGGTGAAGCCCGGACCGTGCTCGATGCGGTCAAGAGCGACGAGCACAAGGCCGCCCTGGCCGGCGCCAAGGCGCAGCTGACCTTCCTGGGCCTGGCCGCCAGCCTGCCGGAAGTCGCCGACCTGAAAGCGCGCCTGGCGCAGAATGGCGAAGATGATGAAGCGGCCTATCAGCTGTGCATCCAACAGCTGTCGCGCCAGCAATACGAAGCGGCGCTGGAAGGCTTGCTCAAGCTGTTCAAGCGCAATCGCGGCTATGACGGCGCAGTGGCGCACAAGACCTTGCTGCAGGTGTTCGACCTGCTGGGTAACGAGCATCCGCTGGTCGGCACCTACCGCCGCAAGTTGTTTGCTGCCTTGTATTGAATTGATCGCGGGGCAAGCGCGCTCCTACAGATTTTGTAGGAGCGCGCTTGCCCCCGCGATACCCTCATCACCCCACCCAGTGATAAACCGGCGCATCCGCCCCGCTTTGCACCTTCACCTCGGCACTATGACGCAGGCGCACCAGCAAGCGCTTGCCGGCCGCGGTATTCCCCGCCAGCCCTTCCAGATGCTCGAGCAACTCCGGCCCGTTGAGCTGCCCGGCCTTGCGCAGCACCTCGCGCGCCGCCTGCCATAACGCATCATCCGGCCGCGCCGCTGCCACTGGCGCTGCAGCCAGCGCAGGCGCTGGCGTCACCGCGGCCAGCTGACCGCCCAGTTGCGCCCATTCCGCCGGGTCCAGCTCCAGGGTCAGGTCTACCGGCCAGTCGCCGATGTGTCCGCGAATTCGCATGGGTGTGTCCTTGTGCGCAATCAATGGGCCCATGCTCCCACGCCGACGCCTCATCGCCAAGCACACTGGCGCACGCAGAACAAGTTGTTATAACATTACTAAACCTATCCAGTGCCTCTGCGGAGTCCGCCCATGCGTCGTCTGTTGCTTGCCTTGCCGTTTGCCTTGTTGCCCCTGGCCGTCGCCCATGCCCATGAAGACCACGACCACGATCATGACCACGCCCATGGCAGCCTCGCCGCCCATGAGCACGGCGCCGCGCGCCTGAATGTGGTGCTGGACGACAAGACCCTGGAGCTGGAGCTGGACAGCCCGGCGATGAACCTGCTCGGCTTCGAGCATCCGGCCACCAGCGCCGCCGACAAAGCCAAGGTCGCGGCTGTGCGCACACAATTGGAAAAACCATTGGCCCTGTTCGGCCTGGCCAAGACAGCCAACTGCAGCGAAAGTGATCAGGAACTGGAAAGCCCGCTGTTCGGCGACAAGCCGGCAGCCGATGATGACGGCGACGCGCACGAAGGCCACGAGCACAGTGATATCCATGCCCATTACCGGCTGGTCTGCGACAAGCCCGGCGAGCTCAAGAGCCTCGACCTGAGCCCATTGTTCAAGGCGTTCCCCGCCACCCAGAAAATTGCGCTACAACTGATCGGACCCAACGGCCAGCAAGGTGTCGAAGCGACCCCGGCCAAGGCCACGATCAACTTCTGATAGCCCTTTTGCAGCGAAACGCCCGGGGTAACCCAGGCGTTCATTTATGAGCCAGGCACTGATTGAACTGACCGACCTGGGCTTTGCCTGGCCGGGCCAAGCCCCTTTGCTGGATATTCCCGCCCTGCGCCTGGAAGCCGGCGAATCGTTGTTTCTCAAAGGCCCCAGCGGCAGCGGCAAGACCACCCTGCTCGGCCTGCTCGGCGGCGTGCAAAAGCCAGATCGCGGCAGCATCCGCTTGCTCGGCCAGAACCTGAGCGAATTGAAACTGGCCGCCCGCGACCGCTTTCGGGTCGATCACACCGGCTATATCTTCCAGCAGTTCAACCTGCTGCCGTTCCTCTCGGTACGGGAGAACGTCGAACTGCCCTGCCGCTTCTCGCGCAGCCGCGCGCAACGCGCCGCCGAGCGTCACGGCAGTATCGACCAGGCCGCCGCCAGCCTGCTCGCGCACCTGGGCTTGAAAGACCCGGCGCTGCTCGCCCGCCGTGCCGACAGCCTGTCGATCGGCCAGCAGCAGCGCGTTGCCGCTGCCCGCGCCTTGATCGGCCAGCCGGAACTGGTGATCGCTGACGAGCCCACGTCCGCCCTCGACGCCGACACCCGCGAAGCGTTCATCCGCCTGTTGTTCGCCGAGTGCCGGGCGGCTGGCTCCAGTTTGCTGTTCGTCAGCCACGACCAGAGCCTGGCACCGCTGTTCGACCGCCAGCTGTCCCTTGTCGAACTCAACCGCGCGGCCCAGCCGGCCAACGACCTGGAGGCCTGATGTACCTGCTCCGCCTTGCCCTGGCCAGCCTGGCCAACCGCCGCTTCACCGCATTCCTGACCGCCTTTGCCATCGCCCTCTCGGTGTGCCTGCTGCTGGCGGTGGAGCGGGTGCGCACCGAAGCTCGCGCCAGTTTTGCCAGCACCATCAGCGGCACCGACCTGATCGTCGGCGCCCGTTCAGGTTCGGTGAACCTGCTGTTGTATTCGGTGTTTCGCATCGGCAACGCCACCAACAACATTCGCTGGGAAAGTTTCGAACACTACGCCAGCGACAAACGGGTGAAATGGGCCATCCCCCTCTCCTTGGGCGATTCGCACCGCGGCTACCGGGTAATGGGCACCGACGCGCGTTACTTCGAGCACTATCAGTACGGCCGCAAGCAGAACCTGCAACTGGCCGAGGGCCGGCCCTTCGCCAGTGATCCGTTCGAGGTGGTACTCGGCGCTGAAGTGGCCGATGCCCTGCACTACAAGCTTGGCGACAAGCTGGTGCTGGCCCATGGCGTGGCGGCCATCAGCCTGGTCAAGCACGATGACAAGCCCTTCACCGTGGTCGGCGTGCTGCAACGCACCGGCACCCCGGTCGACCGCACCCTGCACATCAGCCTTGGCGGCATGGAAGCCATTCACATCGACTGGCATAACGGCATGCCGGCCCGTGGCGCCGGGCGCATCAGCGCCGAACAGGCACGTAACATGGACCTCAAGCCCACCGCCATCACCGCCTTCATGCTCGGTCTGAACAACAAAGTGGCAACCTTCAGCCTGCAGCGGGAAATCAACGAGTACCGCGGCGAACCGCTGCTGGCGATCCTCCCGGGCGTCGCCCTGCAAGAGCTCTGGAGCCTGATGGGCACGGCTGAGCAGGCGCTGTTCGTGGTCTCGTTGTTCGTGGTGCTGACCGGCCTGATCGGCATGCTCACGGCGATCCTCACCAGCCTCAATGAACGGCGCCGGGAAATGGCCATCCTGCGCTCGGTAGGAGCGCGCCCCTGGCATATTGCCGGACTGCTGGTGCTCGAAGCCCTGGCCCTGGCGGTGGCGGGTATCGTCGCCGGGCTGGCCTTGCTGTACGCCAGCATCACCGTGGCCCAGGGCTACGTGCAGGCCAACTACGGCCTGCTGCTGCCGCTGGCCTGGCCGAGCGCCCATGAGTGGACCCTGCTGGGCATCATTCTTGGCGCCGCCCTGCTAATGGGCAGCGTGCCGGCCTGGCGCGCCTATCGCCAGTCACTTGCCGACGGCCTGTCCATTCACCTGTGAGCACTTCGATGACCCGCGCCCTGCTGCTGTTGCTGTTGATCGCCTCGCCCTTATGGGCAGCCGAACCGCGTACCCTGGAATGGCAGCAACTGATCCCGGCCGGGGCGCCGGTGATCCAGCCGCAGCTGGCGCCGCTGCATGACCTCTCGCAATTGAGCGACGCCCTGGCCGCCGAAGCGGCGCCAGCGGCGCGGCAAACCGCGCCGAATGCACCGGTGGTCAAGGCCCTGGATGGCCAGCAGGTAAAACTGCCGGGCTATATCGTGCCGCTGGAAGTCAGCGAAGAAGGCCGCACCACCGAGTTCCTGCTGGTGCCTTACTACGGCGCCTGCATTCATGTGCCGCCACCGCCGTCGAACCAGATCGTTCACATCTTCAGCGAGATCGGCGTGAAGGTCGAAGACCTCTACCAGCCGTACTGGATCGAAGGCCAGATGCAGGTCAAAGCCACCAGCAGCGAACTGGCCGATGCCGGATACCAGATGGAAGCCGAGAAGATCTACGCATACGAGCTAGAATGAATGGCCGCGTGTCAGCCTTTGACGATTTCATTGAGCTGCGTCAAAAGTCACCGTCCGTCAGCTCCTTACCATTGGACTCATTAAATTCTAAACGTCCTTTGGGAGCTTCCATGAACAAGTCCTTGCTTGGCGCCTCGCTCGTTGCTCTGGCGCTTGCAGCCCCTGTTGCCCACGCCCACCAGGCTGGCGACTTCATCCTGCGTGCCGGTGCGATCACTACCGCTCCCAACGAGAACAGCGGCGACATCAAGCTCGACGGCACCAAGATGTCCGGGACCAAGGCAACTTTGGATAGCGACACCCAGTTGGGCCTGGCTTTCGCCTACATGCTGACCGACCACATCGGCCTCGAGCTGCTGGCCGCCACTCCGTTCCAGCACACCGTGGGCGTCAAGGGCCTGGGCGCTGGCCTGGATGGCAAGCTGGGCGACATCAAGCAACTGCCACCGACCCTGTCGCTGCAGTACTACCCGATGGAAGCTTCGTCGAAGTTCCAGCCTTACGCGGGTATTGGCCTGAACTACACCATGTTCTTTGACGAAGACCTGAGCAGCAACCGCAAGGCTCAAGGCTTCAGCAACATGAAGTTGAAAGATTCGGTCGGCCTGGCCGGTCAGTTGGGCATGGACTACATGATCAACGACAACTTCCTGATCAACGCCGCGGTCTGGTACGTCGATATCGACACCAAGGCCACCATCGACGGCCCGAGCGCCCTGGGCGTTGGCAAGACCAAGGTCGACGTCGATGTCGATCCATGGGTCTACATGGTAGGTGTGGGTTACAAGTTCTAAACGTCGTTTAGACGCACATCGCGGGGCAAGCCCGCTCCTACAGAGGCATGTAGGAGCGGGTTTGCCCCGCGATGCGTTTCAACGGCCTAAAAGACGCGCCAGCCCAACGTGCAGTGGCGTCGGTTCGGGAAATTCAAAACGCGCCAGCAAGCGCTGATTGCTCGCCCGCGAGTGGCGGATATCACCCGAGCGCGCCGGCCCATGGCTGATCGCCGGCAGGTCACCGACCACCGACTTCAACGCGGCCAGCAACTGGTTCAGCGAAGTGGCCTGGTTCAGGCCAATGTTCACCGCCCCCTCCTCGACTTCGGCCAGCTCCAGCGCCTGGACCATGACCGTGACCAGATCGCCGACATAGAGAAAGTCGCGGGTCTGCTCACCATCGCCAAACAGGGTGATCGGCGTACCGTTCAAGGCACGCTCGCAGAAAATGCTGATGACCCCGGAATACGGCGAGGAAGGATCCTGGCGCGGGCCGAAGATATTGAAGAAGCGGAACACCACCGGTTCCAGGCCATGCTGACGGCGATAGAAGTCCAGGTACTGCTCGCTGGCCAACTTATCCACAGCGTAAGGGGTCAACGGCGCCTTGGGCGTGTCTTCCTCAATCGACTGGCCTTCGCCATTGTTGCCATACACCGCTGCGCTGGAGGCGAAAAGCACGCGTTTGATGCCGGTCAGACGCATGGCCTCGCACACGTTGAGGGTGCCGATAAAGTTGCTCTGGTGAGTTTTCACCGGGTCTTCCACCGACGCCTGCACCGAGGCGACAGCGGCCAGGTGCACGACCGCCTGGCAACCGGCTGCGGCGCGCTTGACCAGCTCCGCGTCGGCGACGTCGCCTTCGAGCAGGTGCAGGCGCGGATTGTCCATCTGCAGGTTGCTGCGCTTGCCAGTCGACAGATCGTCGAGAATGCGCACGGTGTAGCCTTTTTCCAGCAACGCATCGCTGAGGTGAGAACCGATGAAGCCGGCGCCACCGGTGATCAGAATAGGGGCATCAGCCATGACGATAGAAGCGATCCAGTAAGGGCGGCAAACCGGCGCGCCAGGCGCGGGGTTTGATGCCAAAGGTGTGGAGGATTTTCTTGCAGGCCAGTACCGCGTGTTGCGGTTCTTCGCTGGCGTCCGGACGCGCGGCATGGGCCTGCGCGGTCGGAGCCTGTACCGCCAGCTTATGCAACTGGGCCGCTTCAGTGAGGATAGCCTGCCCCAGCACCAGCGGCGTGGTCGCCTCGTTGCCGGCGTAGTGATAGGTGCCCCACAAGGGCGCGGCGCAATCGAGTTGCTTGAGCACGGACAGGATTACCCGCGCGGCGTCATCCACCGGCGTCGGGTTGCCGCGACGGTCATCGGCCAGCAGCAGCTCCTGCGGTTGCTCGGCGCGGGTCAAGAAGCGCCCCAGCACGCCATCGATGCTCTCGTCGAGTACCCAGCCAAAGCGCAGCAATACATGTTGCGGGCAGGTGGCGCGCACGCTTTGCTCGATGCGCCACAAAGCCTGGCCACGCAGGCCCAACGGCACCGGTTCGTCCTTTTCGCTGTAGGCCGTGGCCCGCGAGCCATCGAAGACCCGGTAGCTGGACGGCTGGACAAGGATGATGTTGTGGTGCTGACACAGCTCGGCCAGGCGCTCGACGGCACGCTCCTGCTGGGCCAGGCGCTGCTCGCTGACCGCTTCGGCCTGGAACCAGTCGAAATAGTAGGCCAGGTTGATCAGCGCATCGGGGCGGGTGTCATCGAGCAACTGGGTCAGGCTGGCCGGATCCCAACCGCTGTCCGGCGGGCGCGGCGCCAGAAAGCCGATATCTTCCTCGGCCCCGAGGCGAATCAGCGCTTGCCCGAGGGCACTTCCACCACCCAACAGCATCAGGCGCATTCGCATAGAGTCAGCAGGTCCGATCAGATTATTGGAAGAGAGCCTTCATTTTGCGGTTTCCGGCAGGGGAAGTCCAACACAGGGGCGCCCGTACCGCCCGCGGCTGTGTCGAGGGCAAGGTTTTTTCTGCACTTACACAACTCCGGAAACTGCCTATACTGCGCCCGGAATGAGCTGACTCGCCTGGATGGATTAACCAGGAGAATAATTAGCTTTTTCGTTCGCCGGGGAGCAGAAGCGTTTTCTCAAACCCGGTCGGCACGGATTACCAGATAAAACCAATAACAAAGGAATGTTTCCCATGCAGGATTCGGAAGTCGCGTACCTGAGTTTCGACCAGGACCAGGCCCGTACGCTGGCAACTGCCAGCCAGCACCTCGCAGAATTCGGCGGCCCTCAGGCAGCCGGCGTCACCAGCAAGGCCCGCCAGTGGGCACAGCGCCTGCACCTTACCCTCGATACCAGCAAGAAGGCCGCGCTGCAACGCTTTGACGATGGCCAGCTGTCGGCCCTGATGTGCTCGCAGATAACCTGTCCCGGTAGCGATCCACTACGGGTACGTGGCTGAACAAGGGAACCTCCCAGATGATGGAAATTGATATCACCCTGCTGCTAACCCTGGCGTCGGTGGCGCTGATGGCCGGCTTTTTCGATGCCATCGCCGGTGGCGGCGGCCTGATCACCCTGCCGGTGCTGTTCGTTGCCGGCATTGACCCGCTGGCCGCGATCGCCACCAACAAGTTCCAGGCCGCTTCGGCTACGGTCTCGGCAACATTTGCCTTTGCCCGCAAGGGCATGATCGACTGGAAAAGCGGCCTGCCCATGGCCGCCATGGCCTTTGCCGGTGGCGCCCTGGGAGCGCTGTCGGTCAGCCTGGTGCCCAAGAGTTTCCTCCAGGCCTGTGTACCAGTGCTGCTGATTCTGGTGGCCGCCTACTTTGCCTTCAGCCCCAAGCCGGACGAGCAGCAGCGCAAGGCGAGGATCTCGATCAGCCTGTTCTGCCTGGCGGTGGCGCCTGTGATCGGCTTCTACGACGGGGTGTTCGGACCGGGAGTCGGCTCGTTCTTCATGGTGGCCTGCGTGATCCTGCTCGGCCAACCCATGCTACGCGCGGTGTGTAACAGCAAGCTGCTCAATGCTGCCTGTAACCTCGGGGCGCTGTCGGTGTTCTCCCTCAGCGGGGCGATCGTCTGGCCCCTGGCCCTGGCGATGGCCTGTGCAGCCTTCGTCGGCGCACAACTGGGGGCTCGCTGCGCGGTGCATTTCGGTCCTAAA
Source organism: Pseudomonas fluorescens (assembly GCF_902497775.2). Lineage (NCBI taxonomy): Bacteria > Pseudomonadati > Pseudomonadota > Gammaproteobacteria > Pseudomonadales > Pseudomonadaceae > Pseudomonas > Pseudomonas fluorescens. The sequence continues at coordinate 68,122 of NZ_OZ024668.1, read as the reverse complement.
CTGATCAAGCCGCTGCTGGTCTGCGTGTGCTGCATCATGGCCCTCAAGCTGCTGCTAAGCACTGGCAATCCACTCGGCGAATGGCTGCATCATCAGTTTCTATAGGCAGTGTCCATGCACCTGGAAGCAATCTCGACGCAACGCTCCACTTGGCAATACGACGAACCCGCGCCCGCTACCGAGCGCTTTATCAGCGAAACCTTCGATGGTTTCCAGCAACAGGCACGGCTGCTGATACCTGATCAGGAGCGCGTCGCGCCACTGTTTGTGATCGGTGGTGCACGCTCTGACTTCACCCGCCTCAACCCGCTGCTGTATCGCCTGCAGCAGCAAGGTATCGGCTCGCTGACCGGCAACCTCTCAGGCCACAGCCTGGCGGCCGAGCCCGGCGCGCCGCAGCCGTCACTGACCACCAACCTGGAGGAAGCGCAGCGCTTTCACCAGCATATCGCCGATCGCTGCCAGACCCTGCTCGGCCATAGCCTGGGCGGCGCCATCGCGCTGAAACTGGCTGCGCAGACACCAGCCATCGACAAGCTGGTGCTGATCTGCCCGGCGGTTTATCCGGACGCCGCCCACCAGGCGCCCTTCGGCCCGGCCTTCACTGCGGCGATTCGCCAGCCCTTCGGATTTCTCGATTGCGACAGCTACGAATTCCTGCGTACGTTTCAGGGGCGGGTGCTGCTGGTGATCGGTGAGTTCGACGGGCTCAACTCCAAGACCTACGGGCAAGCCGAAGGCACCTCGGCCGGCACCTTGTGGCTGGCCGGCGCCCAGCGTTACAGCCCGATCCCCGAAGAAGTCACCCAGGCCCTGCTGCGCGCCGTGCCCGCGCCGCACCTGGAATGCCTGCTACTGACCGATTGCGATCACGGTATCGCCGCGCATCTACGCGACAAGCCGGCCGTAGCCGATCAAGTAGCGCAGGTGGTGGCCGAGTTCATCCTTGGCTGAGCGCGATCATTCGATCTCGAACAGGCCATTGCGGATCGGCCCGGCGCTCAGACGTTCGCGCACGTCGTCGTCGATGCGCGGATCATCCGGGCGGTACAGCTTGACCTGGCGATAAGCGCTGATGCGGTTGATCTCGGTGCCCAGGTATTCCCACACCACCCGGGTGCAAGCCGGGGTGCGCCGGTCACCGCTGGAAACCCCGGTCTTGAGGCCGTTGAGGCGGGTGATGCGGCTTTTGAAGCTGGGAATCAGGATGGTCTGGCTCATCTCGTTGACGGTCAGCGACTCGTAGTCGAGCAGGAACAACCGGTCCTGCAACTGAAACGCCGCGCCCAGGTAACGGCAGCGCACCCAGTCTTCGGCCTGGACGTCCGTGCTGCTGGAGCGTTCCTGGCGCTCCTGGCGCTCGAACAGAAAGCTGCCACGCTCTTCGCGCAGGTGCACCAGCGACAGCAGGATCGAGCCAGGCACCGACATGCAGTTGGAATATTCGAAGTAGTAACCGCAGTAGCGCGACAGGTTGCCGGCGTGTTCACGCAACGGCCGCAGCAGTTCGGCCAGCGGGTCGTCCTGGCTGACCGCAAGGTTCGCTGCGCTGCGGGCACCGATCAGGCGGGCGAACTGTTCCGGCGGCAAACCCAGCTCGTAATCTTCGACACCAAAAAAATCACCGATACGCTTGAGGTTGTACGCCGTCGGCTGGCTTTGCCCGCTCAAGTACTTGTTGAACTGTGCGCGGTTGAACGACAGCTGGCGGCAAACTTCCGAGATAGAGCGGTAGTGGCTGCAGGCAAGCTTGAGATTGGTGCCAAGATTTTCGCTCATGCGAGCCGTTCCAAGTGATGCGACAGACGCCAGTTTAGCATCAAGTCGCATCAACTCAGAGCAACCCGCGAAATTGTAACCAGCCTTGTCATGACCAACCATGCGCCCCCACGGACACGGCGCATCGACGCCGACCTGTCGTCTTTCATACGAAGAATAAGAATCGAGGTCATTTCATGCTCGAAGCGCTCAACGATTTCCTCTCGGGGAAACTCCTCATCGTGCTTATCGTCGGACTCGGCAGCTACTTCACCCTGCGCTCCCGTTTCGTCCAGTTCCGCCATTTCGGCCACATGTTCAGCGTCTTCAAGGAATCCCTGCGCGGCCAGGCAGGCCAACTGAGCTCGTTTCAGGCCCTGATGCTGAGCCTGGCCGGCCGTGTCGGGGCCGGTAACATCGCCGGTGTCGGTATCGCCGTGACCCTCGGCGGCCCGGGCGCGGTGTTCTGGATGTGGGTGACCGCGCTGGTGGGCATGTCCAGCAGCTTTTTCGAGTGCACCCTGGCTCAGGTCTACAAGCGTAGCGACGGCGACGGCCTGTACCGTGGCGGCCCGGCATACTACATCCAGCACGGCCTGAAGCTGCGCTGGATGGCGATGGTGTTCGCGATCCTGCTGCTGGTGACCTACGGCTTCACCTTCAACGGCCTGCAGTCCTACACCGTGACCCACTCGCTGCAGAACGCCTTCGGCTTCGAGCCCAAATACACCGGTATCGCCCTGGCGGTGCTGCTGGGCCTGGTGTTCCTCGGCGGCATCAAGCGTATCGCCTCGGTCTCGGACCTGCTGGTGCCGATCAAGACCCTGGCCTACATCGGCGTAACCCTGTACGTGATCTTCACCCAGATCGAACACGTGCCCGCTATGCTCGAAACCATCATCAAGAGCGCTTTCGGCCTTGATCCGGCCTTTGCCGGCCTGCTCGGCAGCGCCATCGTCATGGGCGTGAAACGTGGCGTGTTCGCCAACGAAGCCGGCCTAGGCAGTGCGCCGAACGTCGCCGCCGTTGCGGCTGTGCGCCATCCGGCGGCCCAGGGCGTGGTCCAGGCCTTCTCGGTGTTCCTCGATACCTTCGTGATCTGCACCTGCACCGCGCTGCTGATCCTGCTCTCGGGCTTCTACACCCCGGGCTTCGAAGGCGACGGCATCGCCCTGACCCAGAACTCCCTGGCCGCAGTGGTCGGTGACTGGGGGCGGATCTTCGTCAGTGTCGCGCTGTCGCTGTTCGTCTTCACCTGCATCCTCTACAACTACTACCTGGGCGAAACCAGCCTGCAGTTCTTTACCCGTAACCGCCTGGTGCTGCTGGGCTACCGCGGCCTGGTACTGCTGCTGATCCTCTGGGGCTCGGTGCAGAACCTGTCGACCGTATTCGCCTTCGCCGACATCACCATGACCTGCCTTGCCTTCGTCAACCTGGTAGCCCTGGCCCTGCTGTTCAAGGTCGGCCTGCGGGTAATGCGCGACTACGACGAACAGCGCCGCGCCGGGGTCGCCCAGCCGGTGTTCGATGCGTCGAAGTTTTCCGACCTGGACCTGGACCCGGCTGCCTGGCCAGTGAACCCGCAAGTCCAGCCCCAGACCGAAGTCAACGTCGCCAGCGCACAGACGCAGAACTGACATGCGCGCCGTCAACAACCTTCTGGTGCTGTACACCGGCGGCACCATCGGCATGCTGGAAACACCCCAGGGCCTGGCGCCTGCCGGCGGCTTCGAAGCGCGCATGCGTGAACACCTGCAGCAGTTGGCCGACGCGCCGCAGCTGAGCTGGCGCCTGCACGAGCTGCGGCCGTTGATCGACAGCGCCAACATGCAGCAAGGCAACTGGCTGGCCATGCGCGAAGCGATTGTCGAAGCGGTGGAGCGCGATGGCCACGACGGCATCCTCCTGTTGCACGGCACCGACACCCTGGCCTACACCGCAGCGGCACTGTCGTTTTTGCTGCTCGGCCTGCCAGTACCCGTGCTGCTGACCGGCTCGATGCTGCCGGCCGGCGCGCCCGACAGCGACGCCTGGGACAACCTCTGCGGCGCCCTGCGCTTGATGGCGACAGGTATCGACGATGGCGTGCAGCTGTATTTCCACGGCCAGTTGTTGCACGGCGCGCGCGCTTCGAAGCTGCGCAGCGAGGCTTTCGATGCCTTCGCCGCGTTGCCGCGTGAGCGCGATGGGCAACGGCTTGAAGCGATCCCGACCTGCCTGGATTACCGCCAGCCACGCCAAGCGGTAAACCTGATGGTCTTGCCGGTGTTCCCCGGGCTTCAGGTCGGCCATTTGCGCGACCTGCTGGCCAGCGGCGTGCAAGGTTTGCTGCTGGAGTGTTATGGCAGCGGCACCGGGCCGTCGGACGATCAGGACCTGCTCGATGCACTGCACGATGCGCGCCAGGGGGGCGTATTGATCGCGGCCATCAGCCAGTGCCCGGAAGGTGCGGTGCACTTCGACACCTACGCGGCCGGCAGTCGCTTGCGCGACACCGGCCTGGTCAGCGCTGGCGGCATGACCCGCGAAGCTGCATTGGGTAAGATGTTCGCCTTGCTCGGCGCCGGGCTGGATGTGCAGGCGGCGGAGCACTGGTTCGCCCTGGACCTGTGCGGCGAGCGCGCTCAGTAGAAATTGGCGGAAGGCAGCGGGAGTCGAACCTGCCCGGGAACGGCTGCCGTCCCCAACCGGGTTTGAAGCCCGGCCGCGCCACCGGGCGCGATTGCCTTCCTTGAACAGTTACTGCCCGGGCGCTTGGGCCAGGGCATTGTCGGCGCGAATCTGGCGTCGATCACCAACACGCCGGGTCAGGCCGATACGGTCAAAGTACTCGAGTATCTGCACGCTGCGTTTGCGTCCAATCCCCAGCACATCGCGAAACGCCGCAACCTGCACCACCGGATCGTCGCTGGCCAGTTGCAAGAGCATAGCCGCCATTTGCCGGATCGTGGCCTCAGGATAGAACAGATCGCGCACCACCTGGTGCACCAGGCCCAAACGCCCAAGCTTGCGCAGCAACAAGCGCACGTCGGCTTCATCGGTTTTTACTGACCTGGCCAGATCACGCACCCAGGGCGGATCGAAGGTGCCTTCTGCAAGCAACGGTTGCAACTGGTTCCACAGTTGCGAGTCATCCTCGCTCAGGCGTATCTGGTGCTCGGGCAGATGGAGCCAGGGCCCACTGCTGACCAACTTGCCGCTGGCGAGCAACTCATCCACCAGGCTGATAAAGGCCGGACGCTCCAGAGCCAGGGCAATGAAGCGCCGCAAACGGTCGCGATCAGGACCGAGCTGATCCGGTTCCTGCGCGTGAAAGCGCGCCAACCCTTCCAGCACCGAGGCTTGTAATGCTTGCCAATGCTCATCCGTGAACAGCAGCGGGCCTTGCCGGGTGGCGATGACCTGGACGTTGGCGGCCAGTTGCCAACTACTGCGCAGGCGGTTGAACTGACGCTCCAGGCGTTGTGGATCCAGACCCATATCGTCGCTGGCGAGCAGCGCCGGCAAGGCCTGCTCCAGGCTGGTGGCGCCGGCCAATGCCTGCAACTGGGCAATGCGCGCATCGCTACGGCGCTGGCGGGCAGGCGCAAAGGGATCGAGCACGCGACCACCACCGAGGGTGCGTTGCGCACGCTGGTCACGCAGCACCAGCCGATCACCATGCACCGCTTGCAACGGTGCATTGGTGAGCAACTGGGCGAACATGCGCCCGCCCGGCAGCAACTGCTCACCTTGCAACAACGCCACCCGGGCGGTGACGTCCTGGGTCCCCAGGTGCACGTGCACCGGGCTGAAATGCTCAAAGGCGCGCAGTTCGCTGGCCAGTAGCTGCAACTCGATATCCACACGCTGGGTTGGCGCGTGCAGCCACTCGGCAAGCAGCCAGTCGCCACGGTGGATCTGCTCAAGTGCCAGGCGTTCGGCACTGATGTTCAAGGCCACCCGCTGCCCGGCATGGGCCTCGGCGGCCGCCTGGTTCTGCGCATGCAAGCCACGCACCCGCACCGGTTTGCCGGCCTTGCCCAGCAACAGGGTGTCGCCCAGTTGCACACGCCCGTCCAGGGCGGTGCCGGTGACCACGATACCGGCGCCAGCAACGGCGAACGCGCGGTCGATGGCCAGGCGAAAACCGCCCTGGCTGCTGCGCTGAGACACCTCGCCCTGGGCCGCCAGCAAGGCCAGGCGCAGCGGTTCGATACCCTCGCCGGTCACGCTGGAAACCACGTACTGCCTCGCCCCCGCATAAGGCCCGGCGGCCAGCAACACGCTGAGCTGGGCTTGCACTTTCTGTATCCGCTGCGGCTCGACCCGATCACACTTGCTGATCACCACCAACGCCCGGGGAATACCGAGCAATTCGACAATCGCCAGATGCTCGCGGGTCTGCGGCATCACCCCGTCATCGGCGGCCACGACCAGCAGCACCAGGTCGATGCCCTGGGCGCCCGCGAGCATGTTGTGGATAAAACGCTCGTGGCCGGGCACATCGATAAAGCCGCTCAGAGCTGCACCAGGGCTCAGGGCGGCATAGCGATAACCGAGGTCGATGGTCATGCCGCGCTCGCGCTCTTCCCGGCGCTGGTCGCCAGCCTGGCCGGTCAGGGCTTCGAGCAAGGCGGTCTTGCCGTGATCGATGTGCCCGGCGGTTCCGACGATCACGCCTCAAGCTCCGGCAACTGCAGCTGGGGTAACTGCGCCAGCCAGCCTGACTCGTCATCCAGTTGGCGCAGATCCAGCCACAAGGCATCGTCATCAATGCGCCCGAGCACCGGGATCGGCAAGGCCCGCAGCGCACTCTCCAGCCCGTGCAAAGTGCGCCCGCGCAAGCGCTTGGACACCTGCGGGCGCAAACACAAGGCCGCACTGGGCAAGCGCGCCACCGGCTGGCTGCCGCTGCCGATCATGCCCAGCGCAGGTTCGGCACTGACCGTCCAATGCTCGCCCAACTGTCGCGCCAACGTCGGCAGCAAGCGCTCGGCCTGCTGCTGGATATCGGCTTGCGGCCGAGTCAGCAGGCGCAGGCTGGGCAGGCGCTCGGCCAGTTGATCGGGGTTGCGGTACAAACCCAGCACGGCTTCAAGCGCCGCAAGAGTCAGTTTGTCGACCCGCAGGGCGCGTTTAAGCGGGTTCTTCTTGATCCGCGCGATCAAGTCCTTATGCCCGACAATGATGCCGGCCTGGGGCCCGCCCAGCAGCTTGTCACCGCTGAAGGTGACGATATCGGCGCCATCGGACAGGGCCTGGCGCACGGTGGGCTCGGCTGGCAGGCCCCAACGGGTAAGGTCGAGCAAGCTGCCGCTGCCCAGGTCTTCCAGCAATGGTAATCCATGGCAATGAGCCAACTGCGCCAGTTCCACGGTCGGCACCTGGGTGGTGAAGCCCTGAATGCTGTAGTTGCTGCAATGCACGCGCATCAACAGGCCGCTGCGCGGGCCGATGGCCGCTTCGTAATCGCGGGCGTGGGTGCGGTTGGTGGTGCCCACTTCATGCAGCTTGACCCCAGCGCGGGCCATGATATCGGGAATGCGAAAAGCGCCACCGATCTCGATCAGCTCACCGCGCGAGATGATCCCCTCCTTGCGTGCGCCCAGGCTGTTGAGCGCCAACAGCACGGCAGCGGCGTTGTTGTTGACCACGGTAACGGCTTGGGCGCCGGTGAGTTCGCGGATCAGCCCTTCGATCAGGTCATCGCGGTCACCGCGCTTGCCGCTGGCCAGGTCAAACTCGAGGTTGAGCGGGTAGCGGGCCGCCAGTTGCACGGCGTCGATGGCTTCCTCGGGCAGCAAGGCCCGGCCCAGGTTGGTGTGCAGCACTGTGCCGGTGAGGTTGAAGACCCGCCGGACCTGGCTGCGGTGCTGAGCAATGAGGCGCTCGCCGGCGCGGCCAAGCAGCACGGGCGCGGCCAGCTCGGCGGCGGCCAATTGACCGCGCCTGGCGTCGTCACGCAGATCGTCGAGGAGCTGGCGCAGGCTGGCCAGCAGCGCATCGCGGCCGTAGCGGTCGATCAGCGGCTGGCTGGCGGGGTGGCGCAACAGGGTGTCGATGGAGGGCAGGCGGGTCGGGAGCTTGGCGAGGTTGGACGACATTCAGAAAATCACCTTCGACAGGGGCGGCCTGATCGCGGGTCAAGCCCGCTCCTACAGGCGCCTGTGGGAGCGGGCTTGACCCGCGAAGCAAAACCTCAGTGTAGACCCGATCTCACTCCCCTCCCGGCGCCAGCAACAGGTTCGGCGCCAGGCGCTGGAATCCCTCCTGATCCAGGCGCATATCCAACGCCAGGCTGGCGAGGTCCGCCGACAGCGCTTCGGCATCGGCGTCGTTTTCCAGGTAGATGTGCTTGAGGTAGGTGTTGCAGCCTGGGCAGCACTCGGCCTGCAGCGGCGCCTTGCCGCTGGCGTAACGATCATCCTCGAGGTTGAAGTACTTGAGGTCCTTGCTCTGCTCGCAATACACGCATTTGACCCGCACCACATGCCATTCGCAGGCACACAGCGAACACACCAGGTACCGCAGGCCGTTGTACCTGCCGCGATGACGGATGACCCCGGCCATGGCCGGCGAGCCACAGGCCGGGCATTGGCAGAGGCTGTCTGCGGCTTTGAGTTCGACACCCTGCAGGCTCAGCAGCCAATGGCTCCAGGCTGCCTGCAGCGCCGCGCCGAGAAACGGCACCAGCGCCGCCGGTACCAGGCTGAACTGGCCCGCGAGCAAGGCAATGGCCCACAGCTTGCGCTGCCCGTCTGCGGCCCTTTGCAGCGTTGACACGGCATCGGCCACTGCGCCACTGGAAGCCGGATAGCACTGCAACAACGCCTGCAGATAATCCAGCCAATGCCCATCGCGCACCAGGCTGTCGGCCGCCAGCGGTGGCAAGCCGTGCTCGACACACAGGCGCTGGCGCTCGATGTCGCTGGGGGCTGCGGCAGGCGGCTGGTCCAGCAGGTTCTGCTGTACCAGGCAAAGGCCGGCGAGCAGCCGCAGGTAATCCGCCAGCGGATTGCCTTCGGCCAGTTGTTCCAGGCGCTGCGCGCGCAGGGCGAACAGGTTTTTCGGTGGCAGGTAGAGGAACGGCGGCGTACTGGCCGCCGCTTCGATCTGCCCGGGTTCCAGAAGGGTGCTCAAGCGCTCATCCTTTTTTGTTGATCGGCGGCTCCGGCTGCTTGTCGCCGGTTACGTCCCGATACCATAGCTCATGATGCTTTTTCGCCCAGGCACGGCTGACCCAGCCATGCAGCATGGCGCTGACCGAACCCTTGATCCAGATGCCGGCATAGATGTGGACGATGATGCTCAGCACCAGCACGAACGCCGCCAGGGCATGCAGCAGGGTTGCCAGGCGAATCGAGCCGATGCCGAAGTAGCTGCTGAAGTAGGCGCGCCAGATCACCACGCCGCTGATCAGCAGCACCAGCATGCACAGCAACAAGGTCCAGAACAGCAACTTCTGCCCCGGGTTGTACTTGCCGATTGGCGGCACCCCCTCCTCTTCGTTGCGCATCACCCGATCGATGCGCTTGAGCCACAGACGGTCGTTGGCGATGAAGTAATTGGCCCGCCAGAAGCGCAGCACCAGGCCGAGAAAGAACACGAACATCAACACACCCATGAACGGGTGCAGGATGCGCGTCCACGGCCCGCCGCCGAACAGATGGCTGAGCCAGAACAGCGCCGGATGGAACAGCGCCAGCCCCGACAACGCAGCCATGATGAACAGGATCGCCACCAGCCAGTGGTTGGTCCGCTCGTTGGCGTTGTAGCGCAGGATAGGTTTGTCGTTCATGGTCGTTCCTCCCCTTGCCCTGCTGGCCGGTTCGGGTCATAGACATGCACCGCAGGGTCGACCACCTGCACGCTGGTATCCGGCGGGCTCGGGTGTTCATCCTCTTCGACCCGTTGCGGGCCGACGCGCACATAGTGGAAGAACCCGGCCAGCACTGCCGCGCCCATGGCCAGCAACGCCAGCGGCTTGGTCACGCCCTTCCACAGGCCCACCAGCGGGCTGATGATCGGCTGGTCCGGCAGGCCCGCATACAAGCGCGGCGTATCGGCGTGGTGCAGCACGTACATCACGTGGGTGCCGCCGACACCGTCGGGGTCATACAGGCCGGCGTTGTCGAAACCGCGCGACTTGAGGTCGACGATGCGCTCGGCGGCATGCTCCTTCATGTCCTGCTTGCTGCCGAAGACGATGGCGCCGGTCGGGCAGGTTTTTACGCAGGCCGGCTCCAGCCCCACCGAAACACGGTCGGAGCACAAGGTGCACTTGTAGGCCTTGTGGTCCTTCTGCGAGATCCGCGGGATGTTGAACGGGCAACCGGTGATGCAGTAACCGCAGCCGATACAGTGGTCCTGGTTGAAGTCGACGATGCCGTTGGCGTGCTTGATGATCGCCCCCGGGCTCGGGCAGGCTTTCAGGCAACCTGGCTCGGCGCAGTGCATGCAGCCGTCCTTGCGGATCAGCCACTCCAGATTGCCTTCGCTGGTCTCATGCTCGGTGAAGCGCATCAGCGTCCAGGTTTCGGCGCTCAGGTCCTGCGGGTTGTCGTAGGTGCCATGGTTGTGACCGACCTCGTCACGCAGCTCGTTCCATTCCGAGCAGGCGACCTGGCAGGCCTTGCAACCAATGCACTTGGTGGTGTCGATCAGCTTGGCCACCTCCTCCAACTGGCGTATCGACGAGGGCGACGTGGTGGTGGCCGAACGGGCGACGATGTCTTGGCTAGCCATCAGACTTTCTCCACGTTGACCAGGAATGACTTCGATTCCGGCGTCTGGGTGTTGCCGTCACCGAGGAACGGCACCAGGGTGTTGGTCAGGTAGCCGTGCCGGGTTACCCCGGTAAAGCCCCAGTGCAACGGGATGCCGATCTGGTGCACGGTCTGGTTGTTGACCTGCAGCGGACGAATCCGCTTGGTCACCACCGCCACGGCTTCGATATGCCCCCGTTTGCACGAGACCCGAACCCGGTCGCCTGCGGCAATGCCCTTTTCCTTGGCCAGGACTTCGCCGATTTCGACGAACTGCTCCGGCTGGGTCACGGCGTTGATCGGGCAATGCTTGGTCCAGAAGTGGAAGTGCTCGGTCAGCCGGTAGGTGGTCGCGGCATACGGGAAATCCTTGGCATGGCCCAGGGTGTCCCATACCGAATCGAACACCCGGCCCGCCGGGTTGCTGATCGCCTGCTTGTTGTTCGGGTGCAGCGGGTTGACCCCGATGGGCGTTTCGAATGGCTCGTAATGCTCGGGGAACGGCCCCTCGGCCATCTTGTCCAGGGCGAAGAAGCGCGCCACCCCTTCGGGATTCATGATGAACGGGTTCATCCCCGACTCCGGCGCCGCATCAACCTTGAAGTCAGGCACATCCGTACCGCCCCAGGCCTTGCCGTTCCACCACACCAGGCGCTTGTTCGGCGCCCAGGGCTTGCCTTGCGGGTCAGCCGATGCACGGTTGTAGAGAATCCGCCGGTTCATCGGCCAAGCCCAGGCCCAGCCCAGGTTCTGCTTCATCCCGTACGGATCGGCGTTGTCACGTCGGGCCATCTGGTTACCTTGCTCGGTCCAACTGCCACAGAAAATCCAGCACCCGGACGCGGTGCTGCCATCGTCCTTGAGTTGGGCGAAGCCGGCCAGTTGTTGCCCGGCCTTGACCACCGCCCCCGAGGCATCGGTGACATCGGCCACGGCGTAGCCGCTGAATTCTTTGGCGATCTCTTCCGGCGACGGCTCTTCGGGCACTTTGTAAGGCCAGTTGAGCTTGAGGATCGATTCGGCCCAGGCACCACCGTCACGCTGATACCGCTCGCGCAGACGCAAGAACAGCTCGCTCATGATGCGCACATCGGTACGCGCCTGACCCGGCCCTTCCGCGCCCTTCCAATGCCATTGCAACCAACGGCTGCTATTAACCAGCGAGCCGTCCTCCTCGGCAAAACAGGTCGTCGGCAGGCGGATGACTTCGGTCTGGATATTGGCCGTCTGGACATCGTTGAACGGCCCGGCGTTGCGCCAGAACTCCGAAGTCTCAGTGGCCAACGGGTCCATCACCACCAACCATTTGAGCTTGCTCAAGGCCGCGGTAACACGGTTCTTGTCCGGCAAGGCGGCAATCGGGTTGAAGCCCTGGCAGAAGTAGCCGTTGACCTGTTCCTTGCCCATCATGTCGAACATCTTCAACACGTCGTAGCCAGGAATATCCAGCTTCGGCAGGTAGTCGTAGCCCCAATGGTTCTCGGCCGTGGCATTCGCGCCGTACCAGGCTTTCATCAGGCTGACGTGGAACTTGCCGTAGTTCTGCCAGTACGAAAGCTGCCCGGGGCGCAGTGGCTTGGGCGCACGTTTGGCGATATAGGTGTCGTAGTCCTGCTCGGCATCCGCCGGCAGGGTCAGGTAACCGGGCAGCAAGTTGGACAACAGCCCCAGGTCGGTCAGCCCCTGGATATTGGAGTGCCCACGCAAGGCGTTAACTCCGCCACCCGGCATGCCGACATTACCCAGCAGCAACTGGACCATCGCCGCACTGCGGATCATCTGCGAGCCGATTGAGTGCTGGGTCCAGCCCAGGGCGTAGAGAATCGTCATGGTCTTGCCCGGTTGCGAGCAGGTGGCGATCTCTTCCCAGATCTTGCGCATGCTGTCGACCGACATGCCGCAGATCTGGCTGGCCAGTTCCAGGGTGTAACGGCTGTAGTGCTGCTTCATCAACTGGTAGACGCAGCGTGGGTCCTGCAGGGTCGGATCAACCTTGGCAAAGCCGTCCTCGCCGATTTCGTAGCCCCAGCCGGACTTATCGATATAGCTGCGTTTGGCCGCGTCGTAACCGCTGAACAGGCCATCTTCAAAGCTGAATCCGGCTTTGACGATAAACCCCACGTCGGTGTAGTTGCGCACGTACTCGTGCTGGATCTTGTCGTTGCTCAGCAGGTAATTGATCAGGCCGCCCATGAAGGCGATGTCGCTACCGGTGCGGATTGGCGCGTAATAATCGGCCACCGACGCGGTTCGGGTAAAACGCGGGTCGACCACAATCAGCCGGGCCTTGTTGTGGGCCTTGGCCTCGGTTACCCATTTGAAGCCACACGGATGGGCTTCTGCAGCGTTGCCACCCATCACCAGGATCAGATTCGCGTTGGCGATATCGGTCCAGTGGTTGGTCATGGCTCCACGGCCGTACGTCGGGGCAAGACTTGCCACCGTCGGGCCATGTCAGACACGTGCCTGGTTATCGAACCCCAGCATGCCAAGACTGCGAACAACCTTGTGGGTCATGTACCCGGCTTCGTTGGATGACGCCGACGCCGCCAGGAAACCCACGCTCAGCCAGCGATTAACCGTCTGGCCCTGGGCGTTCTTCTCGATGAAGTTGGCGTCGCGGTCGGCCTTCATCAGGTCGGCGATGCGGTCCAGCGCCTCATCCCAGGAAATCCGCGTCCACTCGTTGCTCCCGGCCTTGCGCACCTGCGGGTACTGCAGGCGGTTGGGGCTGTGGACAAAGTCGAGCAGGCCGGCGCCTTTCGGGCACAGTGTGCCGCGGTTCACCGGATGATCGGCGTCACCCTCGATATGGATGATGTTCTGCGCAACGTTCTTGGCCCCATCGCCCTGGCTGTACAGGATCAGGCCGCAGCCGACCGAGCAATAGGGGCAGGTGTTGCGGGTCTCGATGGTGTGCGCCAGCTTGAAGTGGCGCACCTGCTCGGCGAAGGCAGGTGTCGGGGCCATGCCCAACGCCGCCAGGCTCGAGCCTCCAAGGCCTACAGCTGCGACCTTGAAGAACTGCCGACGGTTGAGATCCATCGTGCACTCCTGATCAGGTGGTGGACGCGCGGGTCGTTGCCGGCGTCTCTTGAACGATCACGGTGGCGACACTGGTAGTAGTCACCAGTTGATACTGTAGTCAAGATTCCTGACCAGCGTGCTGAAAATGGCTCATTGCCGCTGGTATTGCTCGTTACAGGTTGCGCACGACATTGAGCAGCTGCGCTGCGTCATCGCGCTTCCCCTCCCAAGTAGTCCGAAACTCCCATCTCGCCTGGGAGTATCGGCCGATGCACAAGTTCCGACGCTTATCCATAGTTGCAGCGTGTATCGGAACTAGGTCCACGGTCCAGCCCCTATGCCTGGAGTTGCTCTGGAGAATGTCATGACTACCCGCAAAAAAATAACAACACCCACGAGCGACCTGACCGGTGACAGCAGTACCGATCTGTTACCCATTCACCAGAATGCCGTTGCGAGCAAAGACCAAAACGCTACAGTCGTAAGCGATCCGCCGCCCCAACAGACGCCGACCGTCACAACCGATCAAGCAGATTACGCCCCCGGCAGCACGGCCATCATCACGGCCAGCGGCTTCGCCGCCGGCAGCACAGTGGCGCTCGAAGTGGAGCACGCCACCGGCCCCGGCGCGGATAACCTGTGGGGCACGCCTGACGATGTACTCAAAACCAACACCGGCGAGGGACATGAGCCTTGGTACGTGACCGACGGCGGAGCCGGCGATCTCGACGGCCAAGTCAACGGCAGCATCACGACCTCGTGGTACGTGAATCCTGACGACTCGGCAGGCGCGACGTTCCTGCTCACCGCAGCCTCTGCCGGTGCCGATGGCAAGTTTGCTACCCGTGACGACGTCGTCGCGACAACGTCGTTTACCGACAGTGCCCTGAGTGTCGTGGCGACGGGGGTGAACGTGTCGTTGGACGAAACAGCCGGTTTGCAGAACAGCACGGCCACCCCAGCCCCTGCGGGAGACGCTGACGACAATGACATTCTGCTGACGGCGCTGCCCTCGGCCTTCGCTACCCGGCTGACAGCGCTTGGGGCAGGCACCGCAACAGGTGCGGCCTTGAGTGGCTATACGGGGGCGGTGGGCAACACGGGCAGCAATGCGTTCACCATCACCGCAGCGCCCGGAGCCAGCGTTACCGATATCAGCTTCACCGACAGCCTTGGCGCAGCGCTCAATGGCCTGGACAGCGGACTCGATACCCTCAATGGCACCGATATCCTTCTTTATACCGATACCAATAACAACATCCTGCTCGGCCGAGCCGGGGGCCCGGCCGGCGCGATCGTGTTCGCGGCCTACATTGAAGAAACCGGATCACCGGCCACCGGCGGCAAGATCTGGACCGTGGAATACCAACCGCTCAAGCATCCGGACGCCAGCAACCCGGACGATGCCCTCAACCTGCTGAACAAGGTGTTCATCGGTGCTAGCCAGGACCTGGTATTCAGCCTGGCCAATGCGCCTTCCGGGCAAAACCTGTTCCTGATGTTCACGACGGCGAACCCGACCGTTGTCGACGTAGGTGGGGTCTTGCGGATCACGGACCCGACAATTATCGCCACCGGCAAGAACCCCGCTGACCAGTCGAGCGGCGCCAATATAACGACTGGCGACACGATCAATACCAGCCAGGCGGGTGGCCCGACCACCTTCGGCACCAACAATCAGATGATTACGGAACAGGAAGGCATCCGCTTTTCGTTCGTCACCGGTGCCAGGCAGAATGTGACCATTCCTAACCTGGATCAGAACGAAGCCGATGTTGAATCCAACATCGACTTCACCGCCGTGTTCAATACGAGGTCGGCCACTTTCGACGTCGTGCAGTTGCAAAGTGGTAAGAGCGCGGTGGTAAAAATCAGCGCATTCAGCACCGCGGCTGAACCTGGCGTGAATTTCATCAACGGCTATGTGGGTGATACATCGGTTGCAATCGGTAATGTCCGCGTCATCAACATCAGCACCGGGCTGGTGATCGAGAACTCGGACGGATCGGCGAATGATCCGGCCATTGTCATCAGCTTTGCTTCCGGGGTTGCAACCATCACCGGCGTTAAAGCCGGCTACAAGATTGAATACACCACAACGGCAGACCACAATCGCGTGCTCATCGAGAACGGCGCGGCCACCGACGCCAAGGGCAATAACCACGCCGATTTCGATATCGGTGGCTTCAAGCTGCTCCAAGCCTCTACTACGACCGCCGAAATTGGTTCGAAGATGATCTTCGAGGACGACGGCCCGAGCATCAGCACCACCGGCACGGAACCGACGCTGACAGTCGACGAAACCGTGCTGGCAACCAACGCCACGCAGAGCTTCGCCGCCAACTTCACCTCGGCGTTTGGCGCCGATGGCGCCGGTACGTTGACCTATGCACTGGGCGCGGTAGCGGGGGCTTCCGGGCTGACCGACTCCGCTACCGGTGAGGCAGTGAATCTGTCGCTCAATGGCGGCGTGGTGGAAGGCCGCACGGCCACGACTAACGAACTGGTGTTCACCGTCAGCGTCGCCACCAACGGTGACGTCACCCTTGACCAACTGCGCGCCGTAGTACACCCCAACACGACCAATCCGGATGATTCGACCAGCCTGACCTCGGACAACCTGGTTACCCTCACCGCAACCAAAACCGACAGGGACGGTGACAGTGCCCAAGCCACCTTGAACATCGGGCAAAACCTGGTGTTCAAGGACGACGGCCCGAGCGTCAGCACCACCGGCACCGAGCCGGTGCTGACAGTCGACGAAACCGTGCTGGCAACCAACGCCACGCAGAGCTTCGCCGCCAACTTCACCTCGGCGTTTGGCGCCGATGGCGCCGGCACGTTGACCTATGCGCTGGGCGCGGTAGCCGGGGCTTCCGGGCTGACCGACACCGCCACCGGTGAGGCCGTCAACCTGTCGCTCAACGGCACCGTAGTTGAAGGCCGCACCGCCACGACCAACGAGCTGGTGTTCACCGTCAGCGTCGCTGCCAACGGTGACGTCACCCTTGACCAACTGCGTGCCGTAGTACACCCCAACACGACCAATCCGGATGATTCGACCAGCCTGACCTCGGACAACCTGGTTACTCTCACCGCAACCAAAACCGACAGGGACGGCGACAGCGTCCAGGCCACCCTCAACATCGGGCAAAACCTGGTGTTCAAGGACGACGGCCCGAGCGTCAGCACCACCGGCACCGAGCCGGTGCTGACAGTCGATGAAACCGTGCTGGCAACCAACGCCACGCAGAGCTTCGCCGCCAACTTCACCTCGGCGTTTGGCGCCGATGGCGCCGGTACGTTGACCTATGCCCTGGGCGTGGTAGCGGGGGCTTCCGGGCTGACTGACACCGCCACCGGTGAGGCCGTCAACCTGTCGCTCAACGGCACCGTAGTCGAAGGCCGCACCGCCACGACCAACGAGCTGGTATTCACCGTCAGCGTCGCCGCCAACGGTGACGTCACCCTCGACCAACTGCGTGCCGTAGTACACCCCAACACGACCAATCCGGATGATTCGACCAGCCTGACCTCGGACAACCTGGTTACCCTCACCGCAACCAAAACCGACAGGGACGGTGACAGCGCCCAAGCCACCCTCAACATCGGGCAAAACCTGGTGTTCAAGGACGACGGCCCGAGCATCAGCACCACCGGCACGGAACCGACGCTGACAGTCGACGAAACCGTGCTGGCGACCAACGCCACGCAGAACTTCGCTGCCAACTTCACCTCGGCGTTCGGCGCCGATGGCGCCGGTACGTTGACCTATGCACTGGGCGTGGTAGCGGGGGCTTCCGGGCTGACCGACTCCGCTACCGGTGAGGCAGTCAACCTGTCGCTCAACAGCACCGTAGTCGAAGGCCGCACCGCCACGACCAACGAGCTGGTATTCACCGTCAGCGTCGCCGCCAACGGTGACGTCACCCTTGACCAACTGCGTGCCGTGGTACACCCCAACACGACCAATCCGGATGATTCGACCAGCCTGACCTCGGACAACCTGGTCACTCTCACCGCAACCAAAACCGACAGGGACGGCGACAGCGTCCAGGCCACCCTCAACATCGGGCAAAACCTGGTGTTCAAGGACGACGGCCCGAGCGTCAGCACCACCGGCACCGAGCCGGTGCTGACAGTCGATGAAACGGTACTGGCGACCAACGCCACGCAGAGCTTCGCCGCCAACTTCACCTCGGCGTTTGGCGCCGATGGCGCCGGTACGTTGACCTATGCCCTGGGCGTGGTAGCGGGGGCTTCCGGGCTGACTGACACCGCCACCGGTGAGGCCGTCAACCTGTCGCTCAACGGCACCGTAGTCGAAGGCCGCACCGCCACGACCAACGAGCTGGTATTCACCGTCAGCGTCGCCGCCAACGGTGACGTCACCCTCGACCAACTGCGTGCCGTAGTACACCCCAACACGACCAATCCGGATGATTCGACCAGCCTGACCTCGGACAACCTGGTTACCCTCACCGCAACCAAAACCGACAGGGACGGCGACAGTGCCCAAGCCACCCTCAACATCGGGCAAAACCTGGTGTTCAAGGACGACGGCCCGAGCATCAGCACCACCGGCACGGAATCGACGCTGACGGTAGACGAAACCGTGCTGGCGACCAACGCCACGCAGAGCTTCGCCGCCAACTTCACCTCGGCGTTTGGCGCCGATGGCGCCGGTACGTTGACCTATGCCCTGGGCGTGGTAGCGGGGGCTTCCGGGCTGACTGACACCGCCACCGGTGAGGCCGTCAACCTGTCGCTCAACGGCACCATAGTCGAAGGCCGCACCGCCACGACCAACGAGCTGGTATTCACCGTCAGCGTCGCCGCCAACGGTGACGTCACCCTCGACCAACTGCGTGCCGTAGTACACCCCAACACGACCAATCCGGATGATTCGACCAGCCTGACCTCGGACAACCTGGTTACCCTCACCGCAACCAAAACCGACAGGGACGGTGACAGCGCCCAAGCCACCCTCAACATCGGGCAAAACCTGGTGTTCAAGGACGACGGCCCGAGCATCAGCACCACCGGCACGGAACCGACGCTGACAGTCGACGAAACCGTGCTGGCGACCAACGCCACGCAGAACTTCGCTGCCAACTTCACCTCGGCGTTCGGCGCCGATGGCGCCGGTACGTTGACCTATGCACTGGGCGTGGTAGCGGGGGCTTCCGGGCTGACCGACTCCGCTACCGGTGAGGCAGTGAATCTGTCGCTCAATGGCGGCGTGGTGGAAGGCCGCACGGCCACGACTAACGAACTGGTGTTCACCGTCAGCGTCGCCACCAACGGTGACGTCACCCTTGACCAACTGCGCGCCGTGATCCATCCCGACGCGACCAATCCGGATGATTCGACCAGCCTTGCGTCCGACAACCTGGTCACTCTCACCGCAACCAAAACCGACAGGGATGGCGACAGCGCCCAGGCCACCCTGAATATCGGGCAGAACCTGGTTATCAAGGACGACGGCCCGGCACTCGCCTTTGGCAACCTGATCGGGACCGGTAGCGTCCTTGCGCAATACGGCTTCTGGAGCATGGCCGCCGGCGCTGATGGACTGGGGGCGGCGGGTCTGGACATCTCGTTGGTCAATGGCCAGTTCACCCTTGTCAGGCCAGACAACACGACCACGACCGGGACCGGCACGCTCACCGAACTGGTGCCCTCGCCGGACGTCAATGGTGCGTACCAGTTCGCCGGGACGTTGACCGGCGACTTCGACAACAACGCAGCAACGGCGAACACCACCGTCGACTACACGCTGACCGCCTATGCCAATGGCAGCTATGCACTGGATCTGGTGCAAGGTTTTGCTTCGACGATCGTGCTCAGCAGTGCCGACGGCTCGCTCGGTGCCGGCGGCCCGGACCCCGTGCGCACCTTGTTGATTCCGGCGCAGGATCCGCCGACTATTCCTTCGCCATCTGAGGAGATTGTGTTCTTCGGTGTTAACGCGACCACTAGCGCAAGCGATATATTTTCTGCCATCACCCCGGGAGCGTCCGACCTCACCGAAGCACAGATAGAGGCTGGCGGGTTTGCATTCATCGGCAGCGCGAACATGAACGTCAGCACGTCCGGCATTGGCATTACCAACAACAATCTGGATGGAAACGGGACGGCAGGCATCAATGCCGGTGACGAGAGCTTCGTCATCAATCCCGAGACCCTGTTGACGGGCATGAAGATTTTCATCGACAACTCGGTCCAGGGGTACAACCCGGCAACGGAGGAGCTGTACTACACGATCTTCTACGATGACGGCACGACGTCAGGTTCGCCGACGAAAGTTCTTGCCGCCGATCTGACCTCGGAGGATGGAGGACAGACGTCCTTCGTCATCGAAAGATCGGACTCGAAGCTCATTGACGCGGTCCAGCTCACCATGGGCCTGGGCGTGATCAAAATACCGGTGATCCAGTTCATCCAGGAGAGCGAGAGCCTGGCCAGCGATATCAAGCTGGCGTTCAATGCGACACTGACAGACAAGGACGGGGACACGGCGACCAGTGCATTCGACGCCAACCTGTTCGCCAACGACTCGGCCGAGGCAGAATTCGACTTCACCCTGGTCGGCACGGGCGGTGAGCGGGATGCCTTCAACATCGATCTGTCGGTCGCCGAGAACCTGTACCAGGTCACCGGCTTCGATGCGGGCCTGAGCCTGCGCGACACGCTGGTGCTCAACGGCGACCAGAGCGCCGTTGTCCAGTCGATCGACAACAGTGGCGCAAACAGCATCGTGACGGTTGCCGAGACTGGCGGACAAACAACGACCATCACCTTGGTCGGAGTCGACCTTCTCAATAGCGACATTGTGTTTGGCGGCGCCTGAGGCAGCGCAAGTGTGAAAGGATGCGAGGGTGGCGTGACAACTACCCTCGCATTGCTTTTTGAACCTGCGACAACGTTATCTCCATCAACCAGGGGCCTCGGTGGTTGCCTAGACGCCAAAAAGATCGCTCAGAGCGTGTTGTTTTGACGTGAAGCTCAATCGCGCTCCACCCGAATAGACTCGGGTGGTTCTTCGTTATTGGTAAGCCCGTGTTTCAGCGCATACATCAGCAAATCGATGCGATTGATCAGATTGAGCTTTTGATAGATGTTGCTGAGGTGGTTGTGCACGGTGTGCTCACTGATCCCCAGGCGCCCGGCGATGCTCACGTATTTGGCGGAGGGGTCCCCCACGATGGCGCGAATCAGTTCCCTCTCGCGCAGCGTCAGCCGCGCCTGCTTCGCCCGCTCCAGATTGCACTTCAAGGGGGTATGCACGGTCGCGGCATATCCGGAAAGCCCACCGACCCAGGCCCTGTCCAGCCCACTGTTGTGATGATGGGCCTTGATGATGGCCTGGATAATCGATTCCGTCGGGTCTTCCGCCAGCACGATGCCGCGTGCGCCCGCCTCTATCGCCTGGACAAAGGGGACGGCTTCGTACAGGCCTTTGAGCACCAGCACTTTGGTTTCAGCGCTGCGAGCCAACCCCGCGACGACCTCCAGCGGGTTCAGCGCATCCGGAAAGAAACTGAAAAGAATGACATTGGGATGCAACTGATCGGCAAGATCCAGCGCATTGGTATAGGTGCTGGCCTCACAGCTCACCTCCATCCGCGGCTTCCTGGCATTGATCAAGTCATGAAGCCCCATGAGAACCAGGGGACGACAATCGACCAACATCACACGTATCGGTTTTCTGTGGTTAGGCATGATGTTCCTGCCTCCCATGAAAAACGATCTATGACCTGCATCCGTTGAGCGTTCTGAGTCAACGACCCTGGAAGCATTTTTACCTGTGGTATCGAAAAGGGTTGCAGACGTTTTCCATCGCTGGAAGACGCCACCGAGACAATACAAATACAAATAACTATCAATAGCTTACGCACGATTCTGTGCTCCCTAGAGCCCTCTACTGAGTCTAGGTCAGCACAACACGCCGCCTGTACAGCCACCCACCAGCCATTGACTCGAACCTTAGGCGAGTAGCCGGGTTGATGTTTCTGGGAGTTGGCCCTAGTCCTCGGAAATCAAGGTCTTAGGCGGGCCACAGGCGACCTGCAAGCAGCGTTTGACAGCGAGCAGAATCGTCAATTAACAGACGAATGGTGTGTAGTTACATGCCCTAAAAATGCACCTGTCAATTTCTCGTCCAAACCGCTTGGCGATTCATCCGCTGGAATGGCCAGGCACGCTTTCTACTAATAATCGGATCCAACGCCCGCTGCTTGGGACGGGCTGCCGGGGCTCAACCAGTTGTTCACACTGCCTACACTTTCGGCTGGTGGTTTTCCCGCCCAACGGTTGAGGGTAAACACATTGCTGAGGAACTCGTATTGCGTCTTGAGCAGGTCACGCCTGGCGCGGAATTCGTTGCGTACACTGGCCAGAACATCGACGGCATTGACCATTCCATAGGTCAACGCTTTCTCTGCCGCCACCCTGGAAAGTTTTGCCGAGTCCAGGGCCAGACGATTTGCGTCGATTTTCTCGCCGTTCGAATTGGCAGTCAGGTAAGCGCTGGTGATCTCCTTGACCACCCGGCGCCGAATCGCTTCCAGCTCCTGCTCGGCGGCCAACTGATCCTGGTAAAGCCCACGGACCCGCGCCGAGGTCGAGCCGCCGCTGTACAGCGGCACCTGAACGCCGACGCCAGCGACATAGCTGTCAGTTCGCGGCGCCAGGGAGTTGTTGTAGCCCTCGTTGGTTTCTTGTGCGCTCAGGTTCAGGCTCACGGTCGGATAGTGCCCACCCTTGCCACTGCGCAACGCTGCACCCGCTGCTTCGACTCCACTCTCGCTGGCCTTGAGCGCCGGGTTTAGCGCTATACCCTCGCGGACCCAGTTTTCCAGACTCTGCGCCGAAACCCGTAGGTGTGCGTCATCGCGAATGCGGTTGAGCTTCTCTTTGACCGGCCGGCCGACGATCTCCGCCAGCGCCTCACGACTGATTCTGGCCTGGTTGCGGGCATCCACTTCCTGCGCCGCAAGTAAATCCACCCGGGCCTTGAGGTCGAGCTGATCCGTCACCAACGCCAGCTGCTTTTCGTACAACGCATTGACTCGATCCAGGCTCTTTTGCGTGGTTCGGCGTTCCGCCCTCACCAACTCCAGCTCATCCTCGGCCGCCAACGCAGTGAAGTAACGCCGCGCCAACTCCACAGCGGCCTCGGCTTGGGCATCCAGCGCTTGCGACTCCGACTGCCTGGCCAGGCTTTTGAATTTCTGATAGTTCTCCCACGCGGCCTTGTTGTAGAGATACTGACGCAGTACCAGGCTGTAGCTTTCACTATCGTAACTCTGCTGTATCAGGTCGTTTTCCTGGTGAATACGGTTCGATCCGGCATTGAGTGATAATTGCGGCAACAGTGCCCCCATGGCCTCGCGCTGATGTTCCTTGCCCGCCTGCGCTTGCGCAAAAGAGGCCAATACCTGCGGGTCCTCCAGTCGCGCCTCGCGATACAACTGCATGAGATCGGTGGAGAACGTAGAGGCACTGACCCCGGTCGACGCTTGTGCAGCGGGTTGCCCCAGGGCAGCCCCCACTGCAAGCATGCACACTCCCCCCAGAAGAACCGACGACATACCCACGGTCATTCCTCGATCATCGATTGAGACATGACATCGCGGGCCGGCTGCATCAAGTACTGCAATAGCGTGCGTTGCCCGGTGATGATCAACACGTCCGCCGGCATCCCTGGCAACAACTTGCGCTCACCCAAGGTGCGCGCGCCCTTCTCGGTTACCCGGACCCGCGCCAGGTAATAGGCAGCCCCGGTCTTTTCGTTGGTCAGCCGGTCAGCCGACACGCTGCTGACCTCACCTTCGATCACCGGGGTGGTCGAACTCTTGAACGCACCGAAACGGATATCGGCGCGTTTGCCGATGGCGATGCGATCAATATCCACCGGTGCCACCTGGGCCTCTATGACCAGCTCGGAAACCGATGGAACGATGTCCAGCAACGGCGTCGCTGGGCGCACGACACCACCAATGGTGTGCACTGTCATGCCAATCACCATGCCCGCGTCGGGCGCGCGGATGACGATATGGTTGAGCCGGTCTTCCAGGGCCGAGGTTTTCTCTTGCAGGTCGTATATCCGGGTCTGGACCTCAGCCAGCTGCTTGGCAACATCGGCATTGAAGTCCTTGTCGACTTGCAGAATCTGCAACTGCGTTTCGTTGATTTGCAGGCGCGTCCTGTTAATAGCGGAACGGTGATCAGCCACCTCCGACCTGAGCATCCCCAGCTTGCGCTCCTGCTCAAGCAGACGTTGTTTGTCGACGAACCCCTGCTGCAGCAGATCGGTCAATTCATTGATTTCACCGCTGTAGGATTTCTCCAGACCAACCTTGGCAGCAATCATCGACTCCAATCCCTTGATCTGTTGATTCAATTGGCCAATGCGCTCACGCAGCACCGCTATCTGGCCCAGCCGCGAACCCTGCCGGGCGTTGAAAACCTGAGTCTCGCCCTGGCGCGCTTCCTCTCCTCGCAGGCTGGCGGGGTCGGCGATCTGTCCAAAACCGATCACCGGGAGCGTGTCACGCTCGGCGATGAGCCTCGCCTCCATGGCACTGGCCGCAACAAGCTGGCCTCTGGCCATCTCGTACTCGAAGCGCAGCTGGGAATCATCGAGAATGATCAACGGGTCATCACGCTTGACGATGTCACCGTCATGGGCCAGCACCTCTTTGACAATCCCGCCCTCAAGATGCTGGACCGTTTTGCGATAGGCCTGCACGGTGACCACCCCCGGCGCGTAAGCGGCTCCGTCGAGGGGCGCAATTGCCGCCCAGGTGCCGAACAGGCCAAAAGTAATCCCGACAATGCCAAGGCCCAGGCGGCGGATTTTTCGATCTGCTATGGGCAGGTCGGCGAAGCTTTCAATTTGACGGTTGGGCATCGTAGGGGTCATTGCCATTGCCCTTGCTGGTCTCGACCGAGGTCACGCTGGCACCTACTGGTGCGGGCATGGCGGGCTTTTGTACCGGCGGTTGCTGCGCGTTGAGTTCGGCCAACACATGGTCGCGTGGCCCATAGAGACTGATAACCCCAGCCCTCATCACCATGAGCCGGTCAAGTTGCGAGACGATGTTGGTTCGGTGAGTAATTACAAAAAGGGTCGCGCCGGTCTGCTTGAGCTGCTGGATGGCTGCAGCCAGGGCGCGATCACCAACTTCGTCAAGATTGGAGTTGGGCTCGTCGAGAATAATCAGCCGCGGGTTGCCATACAGGGCGCGAGCCAGCCCGATGCGCTGGCGCTGCCCTCCCGACAGCATGACGCCCTCGCTGCCAATGATGGTGTCGTAGCCATCAGGCAACAGCAAAATCATTTCGTGAACGCCAGCCGTCCTGGCAGCTTGAATGACTTTCGCCGAATCGACCTCGGCGAAACGGGCAATGTTCTCGGCGACGCTGCCTTCGAACAGTTCAATATCCTGAGGTAAATAACCAACATGCGGGCCAAGCTCCTGTTTGTCCCAGGCACTGATGTCCGCGCCATCCAGCCGGACCACGCCCTGCTGGGGCGCCCATACACCCATCAGTGCTCTGGCCAGTGTCGACTTGCCCGAGGCGCTTGGACCGATGATTCCCACCACGCAACCGGCAGGTACGCTGAAACTGATATTTTTGATGATCGGCGTTTTCGAGCCAGGTGCCGCAACAATCAGATTCTCGACCTGCACGTGCCCCTGGGGCGCAGGTAAAGACAGACGCTCGGGTTGCGCTTGTTGTTTATCAAGGATGTCGTTCAGACGCTTGTACTGCGAGCGAGCGGCAATAAAGCCTTTCCAGCCACCGATGATCAGATCGATTGGGGCCAGTGCACGCCCCAGCAACACAGCGCCAGCAAACACCATACCTGCGCCCACCTGATGATCCACCGCCAGGTAGGCCCCCAGTCCCAGTACCAGTGATTGCACCAGGAGCCGGAACGACCGGGAAAGCGTGCTGACCAGCGCAGCTCTATCACTGGCCAGGGACTGCAGCAACAGCACGCTCCTCTGCCGACGCCCCCACCGATCCATCAGGGTTTCAAGCATGCCCATGGACTCGATGACTTCGGCGTTGCGCAGGTTCTTGGTGGTATAGAGCGTCGCGCCGATATGCTCCTTGTTGGCTTGGGCCAATACCGGTCCGGTCAGCTTCTCATTGATCAATGCGAGTAGTAGCAACAACAAGGCGCTGCCCGTCGCTACCCAACCAAACCAGGGGTGAAACGCGAACATCACCGCGATATAGATCGGCAACCAGGGCGCATCGAAAAAGGCGAACAGACCGTTGCCGGAAAGAAACTGCCTCAAGCCCGTCAAGTCGTTGAGCGACTGTGCCGAAGCATCCATGCCGCCACTTTCCAGAGCCCGCTTGAAACTGGCCTTGTAAACCTGGCGACTCAACAACACATCCAGGCGGGTACTGACCCGAATCATGATCCGCGAACGAACCCACTCCAGAGAGGCGAGCGTGATCAGCAGCCCAGTCATGATCAGCGTTAGCATGGCCAGGGTCGTCAGGCTTCCGCTCGCCATCACTCGGCCATATACCTGAAGCATATAGAAGGTAGGGACGAGCATTAACGCGTTAATGAAAAAACTAAAAAATCCAACAGAAACAAAGCTGTCTCTACAGGTTTTCAACGCATGCTTCAAACTGTTTTCAGGTGTGCTTCGCATGGAAACCCCTGCTCGAAACGCCATCCTGCTTGGAGCTTAGATCATGCCAAGCACTGCGTGTAGCAATTGGCCAGATCGCCTCAGACAAGTCGCCTGCAGCAGCACAAAACTCGCCTCAAGAAGCATCGAGGGGCGCTAGCAGAACTGGGTCAACAGAAAACTTCCCCCTGAAATGACAAAGCCCCCGCAGTGCGGGGGCTTTTAGAAGAAACTTTACGGAAAAGTCTCTACGACTCCTCAGAACGGAATGTCGTCATCGAAGCTGTCGAAGTCCGGAGCCGGCTGTGGTGCGGCCTGCTGAGGTGCTGGACGCTGCTGCGGTGCGGACTGCTGCGGGCGCGGAGCCTGCTGGCGTGGTGCCTGGTTGTAGTTGTTGCCGCCGCCTTGCGGGGCGCCGTCCTGGTTCTGTGGACGGCCGCCGAGCAACTGCATGGTGCCCTGCATGTCGACGACGATTTCAGTGGTGTAACGCTTGATGCCGTCCTTTTCCCACTCGCGAGTCTGCAGCTTGCCTTCGATGTAGACTTGCGAGCCTTTGCGCAGGTACTCACCGGCGATTTCGGCAACCTTGCCGAACATCGAAACACGGTGCCATTCGGTGCGCTCGACCTTCTGGCCGGTCTGCTTGTCGGTCCACTGCTCGCTGGTCGCCAGGCTCAGGTTGGTGACGGCGTTACCGTTAGGCAGGTAGCGGACTTCGGGATCCTGGCCGCAGGTACCGACCAGAATGACTTTGTTAACCCCACGGGCCATAACGTTCTCCTAGGCTTCGCACGCGGAGGAAGCCGGGTTTACCAGGCGTTCCAGGGTCGTGCGATCCAAAATTTGTGTATCAAGTTTGATATAGATGGCGGCTTCATCGGCCACCACCACTGCGTCGGTCACACCCGGGACGGCCATCAGCCGCTCGGTCAGCCCCGCTTCCCGTACCGCCTCGGCCGATAACGGCATGCGCAGGCTGGTCACGTACGGCGGTTCACGCATGCTCAGCGCCACGACCCACCACAGGGCACACAACGCTGCGCAGCCAAGGAACACCGTGCTCAGGCCACCGTGCTGGAACAACCAGCCACCGAGAATTCCTCCCAACGCGGCACCAAGGAACTGGCTGGTGGAGTACACCCCCATGGCCGTGCCCTTGCCGCCGGCGGGCGACACCTTGCTTACCAGTGAAGGCAAGGATGCCTCCAGCAGGTTGAAGGCAGTAAAGAATATCACGGTGCCGATCACCAGTTCGTGCAAGTTGTCTGCCGATAACCAGAAGTACAGCTCGGTGAGCATCAACACACTGACCGCGCCCAGCAGGACACGTTTCATCTTGCGCTTTTTTTCGCCGTAGATGATGAACGGGATCATTGCAAAGAATGAAATCAGCAAGGCGGTCAGGTACACCCACCAGTGCTCTTCCTTGGGCAGACCGCCACGCTCGACGAACGCCAGCGGCAAGGCGATGAAACTGGCCATCAAAATGGCATGCAGGACGAAGATGCCCACGTCCAGGCGCAGCAGGTCCGGGTGGCGCAAGGTCGGCAGCAGCGCCTGCTTGGCGACCCCGGATTCGCGATGCTGCAGGGCGCCGTGAGATGGCGGCACCACAAAGGCAATGATCGCGATACCCACCACGGCCATCGCCGCAGTGGCCAGGAACAGCCCGGACAGGCCGAAGGCGCGGGTCAGCAGCGGGCCGACGACCATGGCCACGGCGAACGACAAGCCGATGCTCATGCCGATCATGGCCATGGCCTTGGTGCGGTGTTGTTCGCGGGTCAGGTCCGAGAGCAAGGCCATGACCGCGGCCGAAATCGCCCCGGCGCCTTGCAGGATGCGCCCGGCAATCACCCCCCAGATCGAGTCGGCCTGGGCCGCCAGCACGCTGCCCAGGGCAAAGATCACCAGGCCCAGGTAAATCACCGGGCGGCGGCCGATGCGATCGGATATCACCCCGAACGGAATCTGCAGGAAAGCCTGGGTCAGGCCGTAGGCGCCAATGGCCAGGCCGATCAGTGCCGGGGTTGCACCGGCCAGGTCCATGCCATAGGTCGCCAGTACCGGCAGGACCATGAACATGCCCAGCATACGGAAGGCGAACACCAGGGCCAGGCCGCCTGCGGCGCGGGTCTCGCTGCCACTCATGCGTTCGCTGTGGGGATCGTGCATGGATAAACCTCGTGTGAACCGGCGGCGATTCTACCAGTCCCATCGCTTAACGGCATATACGCGACGCTTTGCCGCGTAATGGCATGGAGCCGTATACTCAACCGTTTATGCCCGCCGAGCGAGGCCGCAGTGGACAAGATCCTGATTCGTGGGGCACGTACCCACAACCTGAAGAACATCGACCTGACCCTGCCCCGGGACAAGTTGATCGTCATCACCGGCCTGTCCGGTTCCGGCAAGTCGTCCCTGGCCTTCGATACCCTGTACGCCGAAGGCCAGCGCCGCTATGTCGAATCCCTGTCGGCCTACGCCCGGCAGTTCCTGTCGATGATGGAAAAACCCGACGTCGACACCATCGAAGGTTTGTCACCGGCAATTTCCATCGAGCAAAAGTCGACCTCGCACAACCCGCGTTCGACCGTCGGCACCATCACCGAAATCTACGACTACCTGCGCCTGCTCTACGCCCGCGTCGGTACCCCGCGCTGCCCGGATCACGACATTCCCCTGGAAGCGCAGACCGTCAGCCAGATGGTCGACCTGGTACTGGCCCAGCCCGAAGGCAGCAAGCTGATGCTGCTGGCGCCGGTGATTCGCGAGCGCAAGGGTGAACACCTGGCGGTGTTCGAAGAGCTGCGCGCCCAGGGCTTCGTGCGGGCACGGGTCAACGGCAAGCTGTTCGAACTCGATGAACTGCCCAAGCTCGACAAGCAGAAAAAACACACCATCGAAGTGGTGGTCGACCGCTTCAAGGTGCGTGAAGACCTGCAGCAGCGCCTGGCCGAATCGTTCGAGACCGCGCTGAAGCTGGCCGACGGCATCGCCCTGGTCGCGTCGATGGACGACGAGCCGTTCGAAGAGATGATCTTCTCCGCGCGCTTCGCCTGCCCGATCTGCGGCCATGCGATCAGCGAGCTGGAACCCAAGCTGTTCTCCTTCAACAACCCGGCTGGCGCCTGCCCGACCTGCGACGGCCTGGGGGTCAAACAGTTTTTCGACACCAAGCGCCTGGTCAATGGCGAGCTGACCCTGGCCGAAGGCGCGATTCGCGGCTGGGACCGGCGCAACGTCTATTACTTCCAGATGCTCGGCTCGCTGGCCGCACATTATGACTTCAGCCTCGAAATTCCCTTCGGCGAGCTGCCGGCCGAGCAACAGAAAGTCATCCTCCACGGCAGCGGCAAGCAGAACGTCGACTTCAAGTACCTCAATGACCGTGGCGACATCGTCAAGCGCTCGCACCCGTTCGAAGGCATCGTGCCGAACCTGGAACGCCGCTATCGTGAAACCGAATCGGCGACCGTGCGTGAAGAGCTGGCCAAGTTCCTCAGCACCCAGCCCTGCCCGGATTGCCGCGGCACCCGCCTGCGTCGTGAAGCACGGCACGTGTGGGTCGGCGAGAAAACCCTGCCGGCGGTCACCTGCCTGCCGATTGGCGATGCCAGCGGCTACTTCGCTGGCCTGAAGCTGACCGGTCGACGTGGCGAAATTGCCGACAAGATTCTCAAGGAAATCTGCGAGCGCCTGCAGTTTCTGGTCAACGTCGGCCTCGACTACCTGACCCTCGACCGCAGCGCCGATACCCTCTCCGGCGGTGAAGCCCAGCGTATCCGCCTGGCCAGCCAGATCGGCGCGGGCCTGGTCGGGGTGATGTACATCCTCGACGAACCGTCCATCGGCCTGCACCAGCGCGACAACGACCGTTTGCTCGGCACCCTCAATCACCTGCGCGACATCGGCAACACGGTGATCGTGGTCGAGCACGACGAGGACGCCATTCGCCTGGCCGACTACGTGGTCGACATCGGCCCGGGCGCCGGCGTGCATGGCGGCCAGATCGTGGCTGAAGGCACGCCCGCCGAAGTCATGGCCCACCCTGACTCACTGACCGGCAAGTACCTGTCAGGCCGGGTCAAGATTGCCGTACCGGCCAAGCGTACGCCGCGTAACAAGAAACTCTCGCTCAAGCTCAAGGGCGCGCGTGGCAACAACCTGCAAAACGTCGACCTGGAAATTCCGATCGGCCTGCTGACGTGCGTAACCGGCGTGTCCGGTTCGGGCAAATCGACGCTGATCAACAACACCCTGTTCCCGCTCAGCGCTACCGCCCTCAACGGCGCCAGTACTCTGGAAGCGGCGCCGCACGACAGTTGCGACGGCCTGCAGCACCTGGACAAGGTGGTCGACATCGACCAGAGCCCGATCGGCCGCACCCCGCGCTCGAACCCGGCGACCTACACCGGGCTGTTCACCCCCATCCGCGAACTGTTCTCCGGCGTCCCGGAATCGCGTTCGCGCGGCTACGGCCCCGGACGTTTCTCCTTCAACGTCAAGGGCGGGCGCTGCGAGGCGTGCCAGGGCGATGGCCTGATCAAGGTCGAAATGCACTTTTTGCCGGACATCTACGTGCCTTGCGATGTGTGCAAGAGCAAGCGCTACAACCGCGAAACCCTGGAGATCAAATACAAGGGCAAGAACATCCACGAGGTCCTGGAAATGACCATCGAGGAAGCCCGCGAGTTCTTCGACGCGGTCCCGGCGCTGGCGCGCAAGCTGCAGACACTGATGGATGTCGGCCTGTCCTACATCAAGCTCGGGCAGTCGGCGACCACCCTGTCGGGAGGCGAGGCACAGCGGGTCAAGCTGTCACGCGAGCTGTCCAAGCGCGACACCGGCAAGACCCTGTACATCCTCGACGAGCCGACCACCGGCCTGCACTTTGCCGATATCCAGCAACTGCTCGACGTGCTGCACCGTCTGCGCGATCACGGCAACACTGTGGTGGTGATCGAGCACAACCTGGACGTGATCAAGACCGCCGACTGGATCGTCGACCTAGGCCCCGAGGGCGGCTCCAAGGGTGGGCAGATCATCGGCTTTGGTACCCCGGAAGAAGTGGCCGAGATGAAGCAGTCGTATACCGGCTACTACCTCAAGCCGCTGCTGGAGCGCGATCGCGCCTGATGTGGGAGCGGGCGTCCCTGCGATTGCGGTTTGTCTATCGAATCGCATCGCGGGGCAAGCCCGCTCCCACCGGGTGGACTCCACAAAACAAAAAGCCCCGCACTGGCGGGGCTTTTTTTATTCCGGAAAATTACATCTGCGATTGCAGGTAGTTTTCCAGGCCGATCGACTTGATCAGGCCCTGCTGCTTTTCCAGCCAGTAGGTGTGGTCTTCTTCGGTATCGGCCAGTTGCACGCGCAGGATGTCGCGGCTGATGTAGTCCTTGTGCAGCTCGCACAGCTCGATGCCTTTGCACAACGCGGCTCGCACCTTGTACTCCAGGCGCAGGTCGGCGGCGATCATGTCCGGCACGGTGGTGCCCACGTCCAGGTCATCAGCACGCATGCGCGGGGTGCCTTCGAGCATGAGGATACGACGCATCAGGGCATCGGCGTGTTGTGCCTCTTCTTCCATTTCGTGGTTGATACGCTCGTAGAGCTTGCTCAAGCCCCAGTCTTCGTACATCCGCGAGTGGATGAAATATTGGTCACGTGCCGCCAGTTCGCCCGTCAGCAACGTGTTGAGATAATCGATTACGTCCGGGTGACCTTGCATCGCCCTGCCTCTCCCTGTGTGAAAGTCATAGTTTGAACCAGGATGACCGGAAGGTCACTGAGAATTGGGCAAAAAAGTGCAAAAAAGCGGGTGAACAGTAGTGATATTCATTGAAAAACCGCCCAAATGAGGGCGGTTCTTCTTATCACTTCGACTTAGGCGAGATTTATGCCCAAAGCCTTGGCAATCCCTTCGCCATAGGCCGGATCGGCCTTGAAGAAGTGCTGCAACTGGCGCTGGACCACATCTTCAGAAACACCGCCCATGGCACCGGCGATGTTGCTGATCAGCAGCGCCTTCTGCTCCGGGTTCATCAAGCGGAACAGCGCACCGGCGTGGCTGTAGTAGTCGGTGTCTTCACGGTGATCGTAACGATCAGCGACACCGTTGAGCGCCAGCGGCGGCTCAGCGTACTGCGGGGCCTGCTTCGGTGCATTGGCGTAGCTGTTTGGCTCATAGTTCGGTGCCGCACCGCCGTTGCTGCCAAATGCCATGGAACCATCACGCTGGTAGCTGTTCACCGGGCTGCGTGGGGCGTTTACCGGCAGTTGCTGGTGATTGGTACCGACACGGTAGCGATGGGCGTCTGCATAGGCGAATACACGGCCCTGCAGCATACGGTCTGGCGACAGGCCGACACCCGGCACCATGTTGCTCGGGCCGAACGCGGCTTGTTCGACTTCGGCAAAGTAGTTCAGCGGGTTACGGTTGAGCTCCAGTTCGCCAATCTCGATCAACGGGTAGTCCTTCTGCGACCAGGTCTTGGTCACGTCGAACGGGTTCTCGTCGCGGCTGGCCGCTTCTTCTTCGCTCATCACCTGGATGCACACGGCCCATTTCGGGAAATCACCACGCTCGATCGCTTCGAACAGGTCGCGCTGGGCGTAATCCGGGTCGGTGCCAGCCAGGCGCGCGGCCTCGGCAGGCGCCAGGTTCTTGATGCCCTGCTTGGTCTTGAAGTGCCATTTGACCCAGGTACGCTGGCCCTGTGCGTTGATCAGACTGTAGGTATGGCTGCCGAAGCCGTGCATGTGCCGGTAGCCGTCCGGGATCCCGCGGTCGGAGAACAGGATGGTGACCTGGTGCAGTGCTTCGGGCGAGTGCGACCAGAAGTCCCACATCATCTGCGCGCTTTTCAGGTTGCTTTGCGGCAGACGCTTCTGGGTGTGGATAAAGTCGGGGAATTTCAGCGGGTCACGGATGAAGAACACCGGGGTGTTGTTGCCAACGATGTCCCAGTTGCCTTCCTCGGTGTAGAACTTCAGGGCAAAACCACGTGGGTCACGCTCGGTATCGGCCGAACCGCGTTCGCCACCAACCGTGGAGAAGCGCAGGAAGGTTTCGGTCTGCTTGCCAACGTTGCCGAACAGCTTGGCGCAGCTGTACTGGGTGATATCGCGGGTAACGGTGAAGGTGCCATAGGCACCCGAGCCTTTAGCGTGTACACGGCGCTCAGGGATGTTCTCGCGGTTGAAGTGCGCAAGCTTCTCGATCAGGTGGAAGTCATCCAGCAACAACGGGCCGCGCGGGCCTGCCGAACGCGAATTCTGGTTGTCGGCCACCGGTGCCCCGCTGGCGGTGGTCAGTATTTTGTTCTGGCTCATGCTCTCTCTCCCTATCGGTCTTGAACGGCCGGCTAATCGGCTTGGGATGAGTATCGACCACAACTATGACAACAACAAATTCATTACCTGACTCAGATCAATAGATTATTACAATACATGCAGACACAAAAAACCGGGCGCTAGGCCCGGTTTCTTGTTACAGACTGTTCGCCTTACTCAGCAGCTTCAACCGAGCCACCGACAGGACGATCAACCAGCTCGACGTACGCCATAGGTGCGTTATCGCCAGCGCGGAAGCCGCACTTGAGGATACGCAGGTAGCCGCCCTGACGGGTGGCATAGCGCTTGCCCAGATCGTTGAACAACTTACCGACGATTTCTTTCGAACGGGTACGGTCGAAAGCCAGACGACGGTTAGCAACGCTGTCTTCCTTGGCCAGGGTGATCAGCGGCTCGGCAACGCGGCGCAGTTCCTTGGCTTTTGGCAGAGTAGTTTTGATCAGCTCGTGCTCGAACAGCGACACCGCCATGTTTTGGAACATGGCCTTACGGTGAGAGCTAGTACGGCTCAGGTGACGTCCACTTTTACGATGACGCATGGGTTCATTCCTTACCAAACACTACGTTCGGTGATTACGACGATCAGGCAGTCGCCTTGTCGTCCTTCTTAAGACTTGCAGGCGGCCAGTTGTCGAGGCGCATGCCGAGGGACAGACCGCGGGAGGCCAGAACGTCCTTGATTTCAGTCAAGGATTTCTTGCCCAGGTTCGGAGTCTTCAACAGCTCTACTTCGGTACGCTGAATCAGGTCGCCGATGTAGTAGATGTTTTCCGCCTTAAGGCAGTTAGCCGAACGTACAGTCAGTTCCAGATCGTCAACCGGGCGAAGCAGGATCGGATCGATCTCGTCTTCCTGCTCGACAACCACTGGTTCACTGTCACCTTTGAGGTCGACGAACGCAGCCAACTGCTGTTGCAGAATGGTTGCAGCGCGACGGATAGCCTCTTCAGGATCCAGGGTACCGTTGGTTTCCAGATCAATTACCAGCTTGTCCAGGTTGGTACGCTGCTCGACACGGGCGTTTTCCACCACGTATGCGATACGGCGAACCGGGCTGAACGAAGAGTCGAGCTGCAAGCGACCAATGCTGCGGCTTTCGTCTTCATCGCTCTGACGCGAATCGGCCGGCTCATAACCACGACCACGAGCTACGGTGAGCTTCATGTTCAAGGCGCCATTCGACGCCAGGTTAGCGATTACGTGATCGGGGTTAACGATCTCGACATCATGATCCAGCTGAATATCGGCAGCGGTAACCACCCCCGAACCCTTCTTCGACAAGGTCAGCGTAACTTCGTCACGACCGTGCAGTTTGATAGCCAGGCCTTTCAGGTTCAACAGGATTTCAATGACATCTTCCTGTACACCTTCGATTGCCGAGTACTCGTGGAGTACACCGTCAATCTCGGCCTCGACTACTGCACAGCCAGGCATGGAGGACAACAGGATGCGACGCAGCGCGTTGCCCAGGGTATGGCCAAAGCCACGCTCGAGAGGCTCGAGCGTGATTTTAGCGCGGGTTGGACTGACGACCTGCACATCGATGTGGCGGGGCGTCAGGAACTCATTTACCGAAATCTGCATGGATGCACCTATTTTCTAGCCCTTACTTGGAGTAGAGCTCGACAATCAGGCTTTCGTTGATGTCGGCGGACAGGTCGCTGCGAGCAGGAACGTTCTTGAAAACGCCCGACTTCTTAGCAGCATCCACATCTACCCACTCAACGCGGCCACGCTGGGCGCACAGTTCAAGGGCTTGAACAATGCGCAGCTGGTTCAGCGACTTCTCGCGAACCGCGACCACGTCACCCGGACGAACTTGGTAGGACGGAACGTTTACAGTCTTGCCGTTTACGCTGATCGCTTTGTGCGAAACC
This sequence comes from Pseudomonas fluorescens, assembly GCF_902497775.2. Classification (NCBI taxonomy): domain Bacteria; kingdom Pseudomonadati; phylum Pseudomonadota; class Gammaproteobacteria; order Pseudomonadales; family Pseudomonadaceae; genus Pseudomonas; species Pseudomonas fluorescens. The sequence goes on along the minus strand of NZ_OZ024668.1, from coordinate 32,680 downwards.
AGCTGACGGGATTCGGCACGAGTAGCGCCAAAGCCCATACGATAAACGACGTTATCCAGACGGCACTCGAGCAGTTGCAGCAGGTTCTCACCAGTAGCGCCCTTCTTGGAGGCCGCTTGCTTGTAGTAACCGCTGAATTGACGCTCAAGTACGCCGTAGATACGACGAACTTTTTGTTTCTCACGCAGCTGGGTGCCGTAGTCGGACTGACGACCGCGGCGCTGACCGTGGATACCTGGGGCTGCTTCGATGTTGCACTTCGATTCCAGAGCGCGAACGCCGCTCTTCAGGAACAGATCGGTGCCTTCACGACGAGACAGTTTGCATTTTGGACCAATGTAACGTGCCATTTATCTGTCTCCTGATTACACGCGGCGCTTCTTCGGCGGACGGCACCCGTTATGCGGGATTGGCGTCACGTCGGTGATGCTGGCGATCTTATAGCCACAGCCGTTCAGAGCACGAACAGCGGACTCACGACCTGGACCTGGACCCTTGACGTTGACGTCGAGGTTCTTCAGACCATATTCCAGCGCAGCTTGACCAGCACGTTCAGCAGCTACCTGAGCAGCGAACGGGGTGGACTTGCGGGAACCGCGGAAACCCGAACCGCCGGAGGTAGCCCAGGACAGAGCGTTACCTTGACGATCGGTGATGGTCACGATGGTGTTGTTAAAAGAGGCATGGATGTGGGCGATGCCATCAACCACTGTCTTTTTGACTTTTTTACGAGGACGAGCAGCAGGTTTTGCCATTTCTAAATTCCTGTCGATTCGCTGGTGCGATTACTTGCGGATCGGCTTACGCGGGCCCTTACGGGTACGCGCGTTGGTCTTGGTACGCTGACCGCGTACTGGCAGACCCCGACGATGACGCAGGCCGCGGTAGCAACCCAGGTCCATCAACCGCTTGATTTTCATGTTGATGTCACGGCGCAGATCACCTTCGGTGATGTACTTCGCAACTTCAGTACGCAGCGATTCAACCTGCTCGTCGCTCAGATCCTTGATCTTTGCGGCTGGGTTGACCCCAGTGTCTGCACAGATTTTCTGTGCAGTAGTGCGACCAACACCATAGATGTAGGTCAGCGAGATAACAGTGTGCTTGTTATCTGGAATGTTGACGCCTGCAATACGGGCCATTCAGTGGGACTCCAATTGACAGCTACCTACGCCCCGGAAGCCAAGAAATAGGGCGCGAGATAATATCGCTGTAGAAACAAATAATCAACCCAGCAGCGCACTAGCTGCTGGGTTTGAAGCGCAGATCACAATCAGCCTTGGCGCTGCTTGTGACGTGGTTCCGCACTGCAAATTACTCGAACGACACCTTCGCGGCGAATAATTTTGCAGTTACGGCACAGCTTTTTCACCGATGCACGAACTTTCATCACCAACTCCTCGAACCTTAAGGGTCAATCAGCGCAGCAGACCGCTGCCACCGTAGCCTTTCAGGTTGGCTTTCTTCATCAGGGATTCGTACTGGTGCGAAACGAGGTGCGATTGTACTTGGGACATGAAGTCCATCACAACCACTACCACAATCAGCAACGAGGTCCCGCCAAGGTAGAACGGAACGTTTGCCGCAACCACCAGGAACTGGGGAAGCAGACAGACGGCCGTCATATAAAGAGCACCGAACATGGTCAAGCGGGTCAGAACGCCATCAATGTAGCGCGCCGACTGCTCACCTGGACGGATACCCGGAATAAAGGCACCGGACTTCTTCAGGTTTTCCGCTACGTCTTTCGGATTGAACATCAACGCCGTATAGAAGAAGCAGAAGAAAATAATCCCTGCACTAAACAGCAGAATATTCAACGGCTGACCAGGAGCGATCGACTGCGAGATGTCCTGCAACCAGCCCATACCTTCGGACTGACCGAACCAGGCACCCAGCGAAGCCGGGAACAGCAAGATGCTGCTCGCGAAAATGGCAGGGATTACACCCGCCATGTTCACTTTCAACGGCAAGTGGCTGGTCTGCGCAGCGAAGACCTTGCGGCCCTGCTGACGCTTGGCGTAGTGAACGGCGATACGACGCTGACCACGCTCAATGAACACCACGAAACCGATAATCGCTACTGCCAGCAAACCGATAGCGACCAGGGCGAAAATGTTGATATCGCCTGTGCGTGCAGACTCGAAAGACTGCCCGATTGCTCTCGGAAGACCGGCGACGATACCTGCGAAAATCAACATCGAGATACCGTTGCCTACACCGCGCTCGGTGATCTGCTCGCCCAGCCACATCATGAACATCGCGCCGGCCACAAACGTGGACACCGCAACGAAATGGAAGCCAAAGTCAGCAGAAAACGCCACGCCCTGACCGGCCAGACCAATGGACATGCCAATGGCCTGGACCAGCGCCAGGATAACGGTGCCGTAGCGGGTGTACTGGCTGATCTTGCGACGGCCAGCTTCACCTTCCTTCTTCAACTGCTCCAGCTGCGGGCTGACGGCGGTCATCAGTTGCATGATGATCGATGCCGAAATGTACGGCATGATCCCCAATGCAAAGATGCTCATCCGTTCCAGCGCGCCGCCGGAAAACATGTTGAACAAGCTAAGAATGGTCCCCTCATTCTGTCGAAACAGTTCCGCCAGCCGGTCCGGGTTGATACCTGGAACTGGGATGTGTGCGCCTATCCGGTAGACGATGATCGCCAGGAACAGAAAACGCAGACGAGCCCAGAGTTCAGACATCCCGCCTTTGCCGAGCGAAGAGAGAGCACCTTGCTTAGCCATTTATTCCTCGAACTTGCCGCCAGCTGCTTCGATAGCCGCACGCGCACCTTTGGTGGCTGCGATACCCTTGATGGTGACCGCGCGAGTAACTTCGCCGGACAGCATGATTTTCACACGCTGTACGTTTTGGTTAATCACGTTGGCATCCTTCAGGGATTGCACGGTGACAACGTCGCCTTCCACTTTGGCCAGCTCGGACAGACGCACTTCTGCGCGGTCCATGGCTTTCAGGGAAACGAAGCCGAATTTCGGCAGACGACGGTGCAGCGGCTGTTGACCGCCTTCAAAGCCTGGAGCAATGGTGCCACCGGAACGGGAGGTCTGACCTTTGTGGCCGCGGCCACCAGTCTTACCCAAACCGCTACCGATACCACGGCCCGGACGATGCTTCTCGCGACGGGAACCCGGCGCTGGACTCAGATCATTGAGTTTCATCGATTAACCCTCGACGCGCAGCATGTAGTAAGCCTTGTTGATCATCCCGCGATTCTCGGGAGTATCCAGGACTTCTACAGTGTGACCGATGCGGCGCAGACCCAGACCCTTAACACACAGTTTGTGGTTAGGGAGACGGCCGGCGGTGCTTTTGATCAGCGTTACTTTAACGGTAGCCATGATCAGCGGATCTCCTCAACGCTCTTGCCGCGCTTGGCAGCAATGGACTCAGGAGATTGCATAGCCTTCAGACCCTTGAAAGTGGCATGAACCACGTTCACTGGGTTGGTCGAGCCGTAGCACTTGGCCAGGACGTTCTGAACGCCAGCAACTTCCAGGACGGCACGCATTGCGCCACCGGCGATGATACCGGTACCTTCCGAGGCAGGCTGCATGTACACCTTCGACGCGCCATGGGCGGACTTGGTGGCGTACTGCAGAGTAGTGCCGTTCAGGTCTACCTGAATCATGTTGCGACGAGCAGCTTCCATGGCTTTCTGGATCGCAGCAGGTACTTCGCGCGATTTGCCACGGCCGAAGCCAACACGACCTTTACCATCACCAACCACGGTCAACGCGGTGAAAGTGAAGATACGGCCGCCTTTGACGGTTTTAGCAACGCGGTTAACTTGAACCAGCTTCTCGATGTAGCCTTCGTCGCGCTTTTGATCGTTATTTGCCATAACTTAGAACTCCAGCCCGCCTTCACGAGCAGCATCAGCCAGCGCTTTGACGCGGCCATGGTACTTGAAGCCGGAACGGTCAAAGGCAACTTGAGATACACCGGCGGCTTTCGCACGCTCAGCTACCAGCTTGCCAACCTTAGTGGCCGCGTCGATGTTGCCGGTGGCACCATCACGCAGTTCTTTGTCCAAGGTCGAGGCACTGGCCAAAACCTTGCTGCCGTCGGCCGAAATGACCTGGGCGTAGATGTGCTGCGAGGAGCGGAACACGCAGAGACGCACGACTTCGAGTTCGTGCATTTTCAGGCGTGCTTTGCGAGCGCGACGCAGTCGAGTAACTTTTTTGTCGGTCATTTGCTAGGCCCTACTTCTTCTTGGCTTCTTTACGACGGACGACTTCGTCCGCGTAACGCACACCCTTGCCTTTGTACGGCTCTGGTGGACGGAAGTCGCGGATTTCAGCGGCCACCTGACCTACCAGCTGCTTGTCGATACCCTTGATCAGGATATCGGTCTGGCTTGGGGTCTCTGCGGTGATACCGGCCGGCAGTTCGTAATCCACTGGATGCGAGAAGCCGAGTGCCAGGTTCAGCACGGTGCCTTTGGCTTGTGCTTTGTAACCAACACCGACCAGCTGGAGCTTGCGCTCGAAGCCTTGGCTTACGCCCTGGACCATGTTGTTCACCAGGGCGCGGGTAGTACCGGCCATAGCGCGAGTTTGTTGATCGCCATTGCGAGCAGCGAAACGCAGCTCACCAGCTTCTTCAACAATTTCAACCGACGAGTGAACGTTCAGTTCGAGAGTGCCCTTGGCACCCTTCACCGAAAGCTGTTGGCCGACGAATTTGACTTCGACACCGGCTGGCAGCTTAACGGGGTTCTTAGCGACGCGAGACATGCTTATCCCCCCTTAGAACACTGTGCAGAGAACTTCGCCGCCGACACCGGCAGCGCGCGCAGCACGATCAGTCATCACACCTTTGTTGGTGGAGACGATAGACACGCCCAGACCGCCACGTACTTTCGGCAGTTCTTCGACGGACTTGTACTGACGCAGGCCTGGACGACTTACGCGCTTGACTTCCTCGATGACCGGACGGCCTTCGAAGTATTTCAGCTCGATGGAAAGCGATGGTTTTACTTCGCTGCTGACTTGGTAGCCAGCGATGTAACCTTCATCTTTCAGAACTTTGGCTACCGCAACCTTCAGAGTCGACGAAGGCATGCTTACGACGGACTTTTCAGCCATCTGGGCATTACGGATGCGAGTTAGCATGTCCGCTAACGGGTCCTGCATACTCATGGGCTAGACGCTCCTGATACAAGAAAAATTAGCCTCTCGGCTACTACAGTCCCCTGAAAACGCCGGACGTAAAAACCCGGGCTCAGGAGAGCCGGTCATTCTAGACAGTTCCCAGAAACGAAACAAGCCCCAGAAGGGGCTTGTTTCGTTGCAAGGTCACCGGTGGTCGGAAGATTGCTCCCCCGCCACCTGGACGCTGCCGGTACGTCTTACCAGCTGGCTTTAACCAGACCTGGAACGTCACCGCGCATTGCTGCTTCACGCAGCTTGTTACGGCCGAGGCCGAACTTGCGGTAAACGCCGTGTGGACGACCGGTGATGCGGCAACGGTTACGCAGGCGCGCAGCGCTGGCGTCACGTGGTTGCTTCTGCAGAGCTACGACGGCGGCAAAACGCTCTTCTGGAGTTGCTTCCAGGTTCACGATGGTCGCTTTCAGCTCGGCACGCTTCTTGGCGTACTTGGCAACAGTGAGCTGACGCTTCAGCTCACGGTTTTTCATGCTCTTCTTGGCCATTTTCCTACTCCAATCAGTTGCGGAACGGGAATTTGAAAGCACGCATCAGAGCGCGGCCTTCGTCATCGTTCTTGGCAGTGGTGGTCAGGGTAATGTCCAGACCGCGCAGAGCATCGATCTTGTCGTAGTCGATTTCCGGGAAGATGATCTGCTCTTTCACGCCCATGCTGTAGTTGCCACGACCATCGAAGGACTTGGCATTCAGGCCGCGGAAGTCGCGAACCCGAGGCAGGGAGATCGCCAGCAGGCGGTCCAGGAATTCGTACATACGATCACGGCGCAGAGTAACTTTAACGCCGATCGGCCAGCCCTCACGGACTTTGAAGCCCGCGATGGATTTCCGAGCGAAAGTCACAACGGCTTTCTGACCGGTGATCTTCTCCAGGTCAGCAACAGCGTGCTCGATGACTTTTTTGTCGCCGACAGCTTCGCCCAGACCCATGTTCAGGGTGATCTTGGTAACGCGCGGAACTTCCATCACGTTCGCCAGCTTAAGTTCTTCCTTAAGCTTGGGAGCAATCTCGTTCCGGTAAATCTCTTTCAGTCGTGCCATGGTCTTCTACCTAGCAGTGTTCAAGCATCAACCGCTTTTTGGGTCGACTTGAAGACACGAATTTTTTTGCCGTCTTCTACTTTGAAACCAACGCGGTCAGCCTTGTTGGTTTCGCCGTTGAAAATGGCGACGTTGGAAGCGTGCAGTGGCGCTTCTTTCTCGACGATACCGCCCTGTACGCCCGACATCGGGTTAGGCTTGGTATGACGCTTCACCAGGTTGATCCCACCAACGACCAGACGGTCGTCAGCGAGAACCTTGAGCACCTTACCGCGCTTACCTTTGTCTTTGCCGGCGATCACGATGATCTCGTCGTCACGACGAATCTTTTGCATGTCGGATCTCCTTACAGCACTTCTGGGGCGAGCGAGACGATCTTCATGAACTTCTCAGTACGAAGTTCACGGGTCACTGGCCCAAAGATACGGGTGCCGATCGGCTCTTGCTTGTTGTTCAGCAGAACAGCAGCATTGCCATCAAAGCGGATGATGGAGCCGTCAGCGCGACGGACACCGTGGCGAGTGCGGACTACAACAGCAGTCATCACTTGGCCTTTCTTCACTTTACCGCGAGGAATTGCTTCCTTTACGGTTACCTTGATGATGTCACCGATGCCGGCGTAACGGCGGTGCGAACCGCCGAGAACCTTGATGCACATGACGCGACGAGCGCCGCTGTTATCGGCCACATCGAGCATGGATTGAGTCTGAATCATAAAATTTCTCCGACCCTTAGCCCTTAGACTTCAACAGCGCGTTCGAGAACTTCAACCAGTGCCCAAGCTTTGGTCTTGGCCAGCGGACGGGTCTCACGGATGGAGACCTTGTCGCCGATATGGCACTGATTGGTTTCGTCGTGCGCGTGCAGCTTAGTCGAACGCTTAACGTATTTACCGTAGATCGGGTGCTTTACGCGACGCTCGATCAGTACGGTGATGGTTTTGTCCATCTTGTCGCTGACGACACGGCCAGTCAGCGTACGGACGGTTTTTTCAGCTTCAGCCATGATCACTTACCTGCCTGCTGGTTGAGCACAGTTTTCACGCGAGCGATGTCACGCTTAACTTGCGAGAGCAGGTGCGACTGCCCCAACTGGCCAGTTGCTTTCTGCATACGCAGATTGAACTGGTCGCGCAGCAAGCCGAGCAGTTGCTCGTTCAGCTGCTGTGCTGATTTTTCACGAAGTTCATTCGCTTTCATCACATCACCGTCCGCTTAACAAAGGAGGTGGCGAGAGGCAGCTTTGCAGCCGCCAAGGCGAAAGCCTCACGCGCCAGCTCTTCAGAAACACCCTCGATCTCGTACAGGACTTTGCCTGGCTGGATCTGGGCAACCCAGTACTCCACGGAACCTTTACCTTTACCCATCCGCACTTCGAGAGGCTTCTTGGAGATCGGCTTGTCCGGGAACACACGGATCCAGATTTTACCGCCACGTTTTACGTGACGGGTCAGAGCACGACGTGCCGACTCAATCTGGCGGGCGGTGAGACGACCGCGAGCAACAGCTTTCAGAGCAAATTCGCCGAAGCTAACTTTGCTACCGCGCAGTGCCAGACCACGGTTGTGGCCAGTCATCTGCTTGCGGAATTTTGTACGCTTTGGTTGCAACATTTGGCGTACCCCTTACTTAGCAGCTTTTTTACGAGGCGCTGGTGCTTGTGGTTTCAGTTCTTCTTGGCGACCACCAATTACTTCGCCTTTGAAAATCCAAACCTTCACACCGATCACACCGTAAGTGGTGTGAGCTTCGTAGGTGGCATAGTCGATATCGGCACGCAGGGTGTGCAGTGGCACACGACCTTCGCGATACCATTCAGTACGTGCGATTTCAGCACCGCCGAGACGACCGCTCACTTGGATCTTGATGCCTTTGGCACCAATGCGCATGGCGTTCTGTACGGCGCGCTTCATGGCGCGACGGAACATCACACGACGCTCCAGCTGCTGAGCTACGCTCTGAGCTACCAGCATACCGTCGAGTTCCGGCTTGCGGATCTCTTCGATGTTGATGTGCACAGGCACACCCATTTGCTTGGTCAGGTCCTGACGCAGTTTCTCAACATCTTCACCTTTCTTCCCGATAACGATACCAGGACGAGCGGTGTGGATGGTGATGCGTGCAGTTTGGGCCGGACGATGGATATCGATACGGCTAACGGACGCGCTTTTTAGTTTGTCTTGGAGGTACTCACGCACATTCAGATCTGCGAGCAAATAGTCCGCATAAGTCCGACCGTCTGCGTACCAGACGGAGGTGTGCTCCTTGACGATTCCCAGGCGAATGCCAGTGGGATGTACTTTCTGACCCATCTGATCGACTCCGTTACTTGTCCGCAACCTTGACAGTGATATGGCAAGACCGCTTGACGATGCGATCAGCGCGGCCTTTGGCACGCGGCATGATGCGCTTCAGCGAACGCCCTTCGTTGACGAAAACGGTGGAGACCTTCAGGTCATCAACGTCTGCGCCTTCGTTATGCTCGGCGTTGGCTACGGCCGACTCGAGGACTTTCTTCATGATTTCAGCGGCTTTTTTGCTGCTGAAAGCCAACAGGTTGAGCGCTTCGCCCACCTTCTTCCCGCGGATCTGGTCGGCGACCAAGCGGGCTTTCTGGGCGGAGATTCGAGCGCCCGACAACTTAGCGGCTACTTCCATTTCCTTACCCCTTAACGCTTGGCTTTCTTGTCAGCCACGTGCCCACGATAAGTGCGGGTACCGGCAAACTCGCCCAGTTTATGGCCGACCATGTCTTCGTTCACAAGAACTGGGACGTGTTGGCGACCGTTGTGTACCGCGATGGTCAGACCGACCATTTGTGGCAGGATCATCGAACGGCGCGACCAGGTCTTAACTGGTTTGCGATCGTTCTTTTCCGCCGCCACTTCGATCTTCTTCAGTAGGTGAAGATCGATAAAAGGACCTTTTTTCAGAGAACGTGGCACTGTCGTATCCCTCTATTTACTTGCGACGACGGACGATCATGTTGTCGGTACGCTTATTACCACGAGTCTTCGCGCCCTTAGTCGGGAAGCCCCATGGCGATACCGGATGACGACCACCGGAGGTACGACCTTCACCACCACCATGTGGGTGGTCAACCGGGTTCATGGCAACACCACGAACGGTTGGGCGAACGCCACGCCAGCGTTTGGCACCAGCTTTACCCAGCGAACGCAGGCTGTGCTCGGAGTTCGAGACTTCACCCAGGGTCGCACGGCATTCAGCCAGGACTTTACGCATTTCACCAGAGCGCAGACGCAGGGTCACATAGACACCTTCGCGAGCGATCAGCTGAGCCGAAGCACCAGCGGAACGAGCGATCTGTGCACCTTTGCCCGGCTTCAGTTCGATGCCGTGAATGGTGCTACCCACTGGGATGTTGCGCAGTTGCAGGGAGTTGCCTGGCTTGATTGGAGCCAGAGCGCCTGCGATCAGCTGGTCGCCAGCAGCAACGCCTTTAGGGGCGATGATGTAGCGGCGCTCGCCGTCTGCGTAGCACAGCAGTGCGATGTGAGCAGTACGGTTTGGATCGTATTCGATACGCTCGACAGTGGCGACGATGCCATCTTTGTCGTTGCGACGGAAATCGACCATACGGTAATGCTGCTTATGACCACCACCTACGTGACGAGTAGTGATGCGGCCATTGTTGTTACGACCACCAGACTTCGATTTCTTCTCGAGCAGCGGTGCGTGAGGAGCGCCTTTATGCAGCTCCTTGTTGACCACCTTGACCACGAAACGGCGGCCAGGGGAAGTCGGTTTGCATTTAACGATTGCCATGATGCACCCCTTCCTTACTCAGCACTGCTGCTGAAATCGAGATCTTGGCCTGGCTGAAGCGAAACGATCGCTTTCTTCCAGTCATTGCGCTTGCCCAGACCACGTGCGGTACGCTTGGTTTTACCCAGAACGTTTACAGTCGACACGTTTTCGACTTTTACGCCGAACAGGCCTTCGACAGCTTTCTTGATTTCCAGCTTGGTTGCGTCAGTAGCAACCTTGAATACGAACTGGCCTTTTTTCTCAGCCAGAACGGTAGCCTTCTCGGAAACATGCGGGCCAAGGAGGACTTTAAATACGCGTTCCTGGTTCATCCCAGCAGCTCCTCGAATTTCTTCACGGCCGACACAGTGATCAACACTTTGTCGTATGCGATCAGACTGACCGGATCGGAACCCTGTACGTCACGTACGTCGACGTGCGGCAGGTTACGAGCAGCCAGGTACAGGTTCTGATCAACAGCGTCCGAAACGATCAGAACGTCGCTCAGACCCATGCCGTTCAGCTTGTTCAGCAGGTCTTTGGTTTTCGGTGCTTCAACAGCGAAGTCCTGAACCACGACCAGACGGTCGGTACGCACCAGCTCAGCGAGGATGGAACGCATTGCTGCGCGGTACATCTTCTTGTTGAGCTTCTGCGAGTGATCCTGAGGACGAGCTGCGAAAGTGGTACCGCCGCCACGCCAGATTGGGCTACGGATAGTACCGGCACGAGCACGGCCAGTGCCTTTCTGACGCCATGGGCGCTTACCGCCACCAGCAACGTCGGAACGGGTTTTCTGCTGCTTGGTGCCCTGACGGCCGCCGGCCATATAGGCCACGACTGCTTGGTGTACCAGCGTCTCGTTGAATTCGCCGCCGAAAGTCAGTTCGGAAACTTCGATCGCTTGAGCGTCATTTACATTTAGTTGCATGTCAGCTTCCCCTTAACCGCGAGCCTTGGCAGCCGGACGCACAACCAGATCGCTGCCAGTTGCGCCTGGAACGGCACCCTTGACCAGCAACAGATTGCGTTCAGCGTCGACGCGCACTACTTCGAGGGACTGAACGGTCACGCGCTCGGCGCCCATGTGACCGGACATTTTTTTGCCCTTGAATACACGACCAGGAGTCTGGCACTGGCCGATAGAGCCCGGGACGCGGTGGGAGACGGAGTTACCGTGGGTGTTATCTTGACCGCGGAAATTCCAGCGCTTGATGGTACCGGCAAAGCCTTTACCCTTGGACTGGCCGGTAACGTCTACCAGCTGACCTGCAGCGAAGATTTCAGCGTTGATCGAATCTCCGGCCTGGAACTCACCTTCTTCAAGGCGGAATTCCCAGACACCGCGACCCGCGGCAACGTTCGCCTTAGCGAAGTGACCTGCTTGAGCAGCAGTCACGCGCGAAGCGCGACGCTCACCGACAGTGACTTGCACTGCACGATAGCCATCGGTTTCTTCAGTTTTGAACTGGGTGACGCGATTCGGCTCGATCTCAATGACCGTGACCGGAATGGAGACACCTTCTTCGGTGAAAATACGGGTCATACCGCATTTACGACCGACTACACCAATAGTCATGTTGTAAACCTCATGAGTGTACGGGGCTTTCACCCGCTATGGCCGCCCATTTCAGAGCGTTACACGACTAAGACCGTGTCTTAGCCGAGGCTGATCTGCACTTCCACGCCGGCCGCAAGATCAAGCTTCATAAGAGCATCAACGGTTTTATCCGTTGGCTGGACGATGTCCAGAACGCGCTTATGAGTACGGATCTCGTACTGGTCACGCGCGTCTTTGTTGACGTGCGGGGAGACCAGAACGGTGAACCGCTCTTTACGGGTAGGCAGTGGAATTGGACCACGCACTTGAGCACCAGTACGTTTCGCGGTTTCCACGATTTCCTGGGTGGATTGGTCGATCAGGCGATGGTCAAAAGCCTTCAACCTGATACGGATTTGCTGATTTTGCATTGGATTTCAGACTCCAGGCTGCTATTCCCACCGGGCGCACTACGCCCGTTAAAAGGAGGCGTGATTCTATAGAGGGCCCCACTGAGTGTCAACCCAATAAAAAAGCCCCCGCTGAGCGGGGGCCTTTTTTAAGCGATCAACGATTACTCGATGATTTTGGCTACGACGCCGGCGCCGACGGTACGACCGCCTTCACGGATAGCGAAGCGCAGACCGTCTTCCATCGCGATGGTCTTGATCAGGGTGACAACCATTTTGATGTTGTCGCCTGGCATGACCATTTCAACGCCTTCTGGCAGCTCGCAGTTGCCAGTTACGTCGGTGGTACGGAAGTAGAACTGTGGACGGTAGCCTTTGAAGAACGGAGTGTGACGACCGCCTTCTTCTTTGCTCAGCACGTACACTTCAGCTTCGAACTTGGTGTGCGGCTTGACCGAACCTGGCTTGACCAGAACCTGGCCACGCTCAACGTCGTCACGCTTGGTGCCGCGCAGCAGCACGCCGCAGTTCTCGCCAGCACGACCTTCGTCCAGCAGCTTGCGGAACATCTCAACACCGGTGCAGGTGGTGGTGGTGGTGTCACGCAGACCAACGATTTCCAGGGCGTCTTGAACGCGGACGATACCACGCTCGATACGACCGGTAACAACGGTACCACGACCCGAGATCGAGAATACGTCTTCGATTGGCATCAGGAACGGCTTGTCGATCAGACGAACTGGCTCTGGGATGTAGGTATCCAGAGTTTCAACCAGTTTACGAACGGCAGTGGTGCCCATTTCGTTGTCGTCTTTGCCTTCCAGAGCCATACGAGCCGAACCGATGATGATCGGAGTGTCGTCGCCTGGGAAGTCGTAGGTGGACAGCAGGTCGCGAACTTCCATCTCGACCAGTTCCAGCAGCTCAGCGTCGTCTACCAGGTCAGCCTTGTTCAGGAAGACCACGATGTACGGAACGCCAACCTGACGGGACAGCAGGATGTGCTCACGGGTTTGCGGCATCGGACCATCAGCGGCCGAGCAAACCAGGATCGCGCCGTCCATCTGGGCAGCACCGGTGATCATGTTCTTCACGTAGTCAGCGTGACCTGGGCAGTCAACGTGAGCGTAGTGACGAATAGTCGAGTTGTACTCAACGTGCGCGGTATTGATGGTGATACCGCGAGCTTTCTCTTCTGGAGCGCTGTCGATCTTGTCGAAGTCGACGATTGCGGAACCGAAAACTTCGGAGCAAACGCGAGTCAGAGCTGCGGTCAGAGTGGTTTTACCGTGGTCAACGTGACCGATGGTGCCAACGTTGACGTGCGGAAGGGAACGATCAAATTTTTCTTTAGCCACGACAGTGAACCTCTTGCCTAAAGGGCTGGATTAGCCTTGTTTTTTAACGAGTGCTTCGACGATATTCGACGGAGCTTCGGCGTATTTGGAGAATTCCATGGAGTAGCTCGCGCGACCCTGAGACATGGAACGAACGTCGGTCGCATAACCGAACATTTCTCCGAGCGGAACTTCAGCACGGACAACCTTGCCGGACACCGAATCTTCCATACCCTGGATCAGACCACGACGACGGTTCAGGTCACCCATCACGTCACCCATGTAGTCCTCAGGGGTCACAACTTCTACCTTCATGATCGGCTCAAGCACTTTACCGCCGCCTTTGGCTGCGAGTTGCTTGGTCGCCATGGAGGCCGCCACCTTGAACGCCATCTCGTTGGAGTCGACGTCGTGGTAGGAACCATCAAACACGGTTGCCTTCAGGCCGATCAGCGGATAGCCGGCAACGATGCCGTTCTTCATCTGCTCCTCGATACCCTTCTGGATCGCCGGGATGTATTCCTTAGGAACCACACCACCTACAACCTCGTTGGTGAATTCCAGGCCTTCGGTGATGTTGCCTTGTGCGTCCACTGTTGGCTGCGAGAAGCGAATCCAGCAGTGACCGAACTGACCGCGACCACCGGACTGACGAACGAACTTACCTTCGATCTCGACGTTGTCCTTGGTGATCTGCTCGCGGTACGAAACCTGCGGCTTACCGATGTTGGCTTCGACGTTGAACTCGCGCTTCATGCGGTCAACGAGGATGTCCAGGTGAAGCTCGCCCATACCGGAGATGATGGTCTGGCCGGTTTCTTCGTCGGTTTTGACGCGGAACGACGGGTCTTCCTGAGCCAGTTTGCCCAGTGCGATACCCATCTTCTCCTGGTCTTGCTTGGTCTTCGGCTCAACAGCAACCGAAATCACAGGCTCCGGGAAGTCCATACGCTCGAGGATGATCGGCTTGTCGGCGTTGCACAGGGTGTCACCGGTAGTGACGTCCTTCATGCCGATCAGAGCAGCGATGTCGCCTGCCAGTACTTCTTTGATTTCTTCACGCTGGTTGGCGTGCATCTGCACCATACGACCAACGCGCTCTTTCTTGCCCTTGACCGAGTTGATCACGGAGTCGCCAGACTGCAGCATGCCCGAGTAAACGCGCACGAAAGTCAGGGTACCCACGAACGGGTCAGTTGCAATCTTGAACGCCAGAGCCGAGAACGGCTCGTTGTCGTCTGCATGACGCTCGTCGTAGTCGGCGTCAACCAGCTCGTCTTTCGGCTTCTCGATCAGATCAGGGTGGATACCCTTGATCGCCGGGATTTCGGTCGGAGCAGGCAGGAAGTCGATAACGGCGTCGAGAACCAGGGGAACGCCCTTGTTCTTGAACGACGAACCGCAGACAGCCGGAACGATCTCGCTGGCCAGGGTGCGCGCACGCAGACCGGCTTTGATTTCTTCGACGGTCAGCTCACCTTCTTCAAGGTACTTGTTCATCAGCTCTTCGTTGGCTTCAGCAGCGGCTTCGACCATATTGGCGCGCCACTCTTCGGCCAGCTCCAGCATATCGGCAGGAATTTCTTCCTCGCGATAAGTGGTGCCCTTGTCGTCGTCGTTCCAGTAGATAGCCTTCATCTTGATCAGGTCAACCTGACCCTGGAAGTTATCTTCCGAACCGATGGCCAGTTGAACAGGAACCGGGGTGTGACCCAGACGGTTCTTGATCTGACCTACGACGCGCAGGAAGTTGGCACCAGCACGGTCCATCTTGTTCACGTAAACAACACGTGGAACGCCGTACTTGTTGGCTTGACGCCATACGGTTTCGGACTGTGGCTCAACGCCGGAAGTGCCGCAGAAAACAACGACCGCGCCGTCGAGTACGCGCAGCGAACGTTCTACTTCAATGGTGAAGTCAACGTGGCCGGGGGTATCGATGACGTTTACGCGGTAGTTGTCATACTGGCCACGGGAACCCTGCCAGAAGGTGGTTACAGCAGCGGAGGTAATGGTAATACCCCGCTCCTGCTCCTGCACCATCCAGTCGGTGGTCGCGGCGCCGTCATGCACCTCGCCCATTTTGTGGCTCAGGCCTGTGTAGAACAGGATCCGCTCGGTAGTGGTAGTTTTGCCCGCGTCAACGTGCGCGCAAATACCAATGTTACGGTAGCGGTTGATTGGAGTAGTACGAGCCATAGAGCCCTCGCAAAAATAGTGATGCCAGAATTAGAAGCGGTAGTGCGAGAACGCTTTGTTGGCTTCAGCCATACGGTGTACGTCTTCACGCTTCTTGACTGCAGCACCTTTGCCTTCAGCGGCATCCAGCAGCTCGCCAGCCAAGCGCAGAGCCATGGACTTCTCGCCACGCTTGCGGGCGTAGTCTACCAACCAGCGCATTGCCAGGGCGTTACGACGGGATGGACGAACTTCAACAGGGACCTGGTAAGTGGCACCGCCAACACGGCGCGACTTAACTTCGACCAGCGGAGCGATGGCGTCGAGAGCTTTCTCGAAGATTTCCAGGGGATCGCTGTTCTTGCGTTCTTTAACCTTGTCCAGTGCACCGTAAACGATACGCTCGGCAACGGCTTTTTTGCCGCTTTCCATTACGTGGTTCATGAACTTGGCGAGGATCTGGCTTCCGTATTTTGGATCGTCCAGAATCTCACGCTTGGCTGCTACACGACGTCTTGGCATTGATAAGCCCTCAAACGGTCTTCAGGTTAGCCCGGGACAGTGCCCCCTAAGGGTGCGTGCCCGACCTTACTCTTATCGACTCAATAAAATTGATAACTGCAAACTGCAACAAACGGCCGATTACTTCGGACGCTTGGTACCGTACTTCGAACGACCTTGGTTACGACCTTTGACGCCGGAGGTATCCAGGGAGCCGCGAACGGTGTGGTAACGAACACCTGGCAAGTCTTTTACACGACCGCCACGGATCAGTACGACGCTGTGCTCTTGCAGGTTGTGGCCTTCACCGCCGATGTACGAGGAAACCTCGAAACCGTTGGTCAGACGCACACGGCATACTTTACGCAGTGCCGAGTTAGGTTTTTTCGGCGTGGTGGTGTACACACGGGTGCACACGCCACGACGTTGCGGGCAGTTCTGCAGCGCAGGAACGTCGGATTTCTCGACGATACGCTTACGCGGCTGACGTACCAGCTGGTTGATAGTTGCCATCTACTAGCTCCACTGTTGTCTTGCGACGCTATTGTCTTGCAAGAAAAGCAAAAATTGGCAGGACGGAGTCCCACCAAATTTAGGGGTACAAGAGTCTAAAGAGGATCTTGCCCCCAGTCAAGACAAGGCCCCGGCCCTCCCCTTCCGGTCATCGGCAACAAATTATGTCACCGATGGCCAAAACAGGCTTGCCGAGGCCCCGTCCTACTTTCAGTTACCGCTGGAATTCAGCGCTTCGGTCAGTGCGGCTTCCACCTCACTGGCACTTACGCGCAGCGGCTTGTCGGCATCACGGCGACGCTTGCGCTCGCTGTGGTAGGCCAGACCGGTACCGGCCGGGATCAAACGACCCACGACCACGTTTTCTTTCAGGCCGCGCAGGTAATCGCGCTTGCCGGTTACCGCCGCTTCGGTCAGTACGCGGGTGGTTTCCTGGAAGGAAGCCGCCGAGATGAACGATTCGGTGGACAGCGAGGCCTTGGTGATACCCAGCAGTACGCGAGTGAACTTGGAGACAAACTTGTCTTCGGCGCCAAGGCGCTCGTTCTCTACCAGTACATGGGTCAGTTCCATCTGGTCGCCCTTGATGAAGCTGGAATCACCCGACTCGGCAATCTCAACCTTGCGCAGCATCTGACGCAAAATGGTTTCGATGTGCTTGTCGTTGATCTTCACGCCTTGCAGACGGTAAACGTCCTGAATCTCGTTGACGATGTACTTGGCCAGCGCGCTGACACCCAGCAGACGCAGGATGTCGTGCGGATCGCTCGGACCGTCGGAGATAACTTCGCCGCGGTTCACTTGCTCGCCTTCGAAGACGTTCAGGTGACGCCACTTCGGAATCAGCTCTTCGTACGGATCGCTGCCATCGTTCGGGGTGATGACCAGACGGCGCTTGCCCTTGGTCTCTTTACCGAAGGCGATGGTGCCGCTGACTTCAGCCAGAATCGAGGCTTCTTTCGGACGACGGGCTTCGAACAAGTCGGCAACCCGCGGCAGACCACCGGTGATGTCACGGGTCTTCGACGTTTCTTGCGGGATACGCGCGATAACGTCACCGACACCGATCTGGGCACCGTCGGCCACACCAACCAGGGCGTTCGCCGGCAGGAAGTACTGAGCCGGTACGTCGGTACCTGGCAGCAGCAGATCCTTGCCATTAGCGTCGACCATCTTGATTGCAGGACGGATTTCCTTACCTGCAGCCGGACGGTCTTTGACGTCCAGAACTTCAATGTTGGTCAAACCAGTCAATTCGTCAGTCTGACGCTTGATGGTGATGCCTTCTTCCATGCCCACGAAGGTCACGGTACCTTTCATTTCGGTAACGATCGGGTGGGTGTGCGGGTCCCACTTGGCGACGATTGCGCCAGCGTCGACCTTGTCGCCTTCCTTCACGGAAATGACCGCACCGTAAGGCAGCTTGTAGCGCTCACGCTCACGACCGAATTCGTCGGCAATCGCCAACTCACCGGAACGCGATACGGCAACCAGATTACCGTCGGCACGCTCAACCTGTTTCAGGTTGTGCAGGCGAACCATACCGCCGTTCTTCACCTGGACGCTGTCGGCAGCCGAGGTCCGGCTTGCAGCACCACCGATGTGGAACGTACGCATGGTCAGCTGGGTACCCGGCTCACCGATCGACTGGGCAGCGATAACGCCGACCGCTTCACCGATGTTCACCTGGTGACCGCGAGCCAGGTCACGACCGTAGCACTTGGCGCAGATGCCGTAGCGGGTTTCGCAGCTGATCGGCGAACGCACGATCACTTCGTCGATGCTGTTCAGCTCGATGAACTCGACCCACTTCTCGTCGACCAGGGTACCGGCCGGAACGATAACGTCGTCGGTGCCTGGCTTGAACACGTCACGGGCAATAACACGACCCAGTACACGCTCACCCAGCGGCTCTACAACGTCGCCGCCTTCAATGTGCGGCGTCATCAGCAGGCCTTGCTCGGTGCCGCAGTCGATCTCGGTCACGACCAGATCCTGGGCAACGTCTACCAGACGACGGGTCAGGTAACCGGAGTTCGCGGTTTTCAACGCGGTATCCGCAAGACCTTTACGAGCACCGTGAGTCGAGATGAAGTACTGGAGAACGCTCAGACCTTCACGGAAGTTCGCGGTGATCGGCGTCTCGATGATCGAGCCGTCCGGCTTGGCCATCAGACCACGCATACCGGCCAACTGACGAATCTGAGCTGCCGAACCCCGGGCACCGGAGTCAGCCATCATGTACATCGAGTTGAAGGACTCTTGCTCGACTTCGTCGCCATTGCGGTCGATGACTTTCTCTTTCGAGAGGTTGGTCATCATCGCCTTGGACACTTCGTCGTTCGCCTTGGACCACAAGTCGATGACTTTGTTGTACTTCTCGCCCTGGGTTACCAGGCCGGAGGCGTACTGGCTCTCGATCTCTTTCACTTCATCGGTGGCAGCACCGATGATGCGGGCTTTTTCATCCGGGATAACGAAGTCGTTAACACCGATGGAAACACCGGAGATGGTCGAGTAGGCAAAACCGGTGTACATCAGCTGGTCAGCGAAGATCACGGTCTCTTTCAGACCAACCACGCGGTAGCACTGGTTGATCAGCTTGGAGATCGCCTTTTTCTTCATTGGCTGGTTGACCACGTCGTACGACAGACCTGGTGGAACAACCTGGAACAGCAGAGCACGGCCGACGGTGGTGTCGACGATACGGGTGTTCTTGACGCTGCCGCCATCACGATCGTTTACGGTTTCGTTGATACGAACCTTGATCTTGGCGTGCAGGGCAGCTTCGCCGGCGCGGAACACGCGGTCGACTTCCTGCAGGTCGGCGAATACGCGACCTTCGCCCTTGGCGTTGATGGCTTCGCGGGTCATGTAGTACAGACCCAGTACAACGTCCTGCGACGGAACGATGATTGGCTCACCGTTGGCTGGCGACAGAATGTTGTTGGTCGACATCATCAGCGCGCGCGCTTCGAGCTGGGCTTCCAGCGTCAGCGGCACGTGAACGGCCATTTGGTCACCGTCGAAGTCGGCGTTGTACGCAGCACAGACCAGCGGGTGCAGCTGGATAGCCTTACCTTCGATCAGTACCGGTTCAAACGCCTGGATGCCCAGACGGTGAAGGGTCGGTGCACGGTTGAGCAGTACGGGGTGTTCGCGAATCACTTCGGCGAGAACGTCCCAAACCTCTGGCAGCTCGCGCTCGACCATCTTCTTGGCAGCCTTGATGGTGGTCGCCAGACCACGCATTTCCAGCTTGCCGAAAATGAACGGTTTGAACAGCTCGAGAGCCATCTTCTTCGGCAGACCGCACTGGTGCAGACGCAGGGTCGGACCTACGGTAATTACCGAACGGCCGGAGTAGTCAACGCGCTTACCGAGCAAGTTCTGACGGAAACGACCTTGCTTACCCTTGATCATGTCGGCCAGGGATTTCAGAGGACGCTTGTTCGAGCCAGTGATGGCACGACCGCGACGGCCGTTATCCAGCAAGGCGTCGACCGCTTCCTGCAGCATGCGCTTTTCGTTGCGCACGATAATGTCCGGCGCGGACAGGTCGAGCAGGCGCTTCAGACGGTTGTTACGGTTGATCACCCGACGATACAGGTCGTTCAGGTCGGAAGTCGCGAAGCGACCGCCATCCAGCGGAACCAATGGACGCAGGTCTGGCGGCAGAACCGGCAGAACGGTCAGGACCATCCACTCAGGCAGGTTGCCCGAGCCCTGGAAGGCTTCCATCAGTTTCAGGCGCTTGGACAGCTTCTTGATCTTGGTTTCCGAGTTGGTCTGCGGAATCTCTTCGCGCAGGCGACCGATCTCGTGCTCCAGGTCGATAGCGTGCAGCAGCTCGCGGACAGCTTCGGCACCCATGCGGGCGTCGAAGTCATCACCGAACTCTTCCAGCGCTTCGAAGTACTGCTCGTCGTTGAGCAGTTGGCCTTTTTCCAGAGTGGTCATGCCCGGGTCGATAACGACGTAGCTCTCGAAGTAGAGAACGCGCTCGATATCACGCAGGGTCATGTCCATCAGCAGGCCGATACGGGACGGCAGCGATTTCAGGAACCAGATGTGGGCAACCGGCGAAGCCAGTTCGATGTGCGCCATGCGCTCACGACGAACCTTGGCCAGGGCGACTTCAACGCCGCACTTCTCGCAGATCACGCCGCGGTGTTTCAGGCGCTTGTACTTACCGCACAGGCACTCGTAGTCCTTGACTGGGCCAAAGATCTTGGCGCAGAACAGGCCGTCACGCTCAGGTTTGAACGTACGGTAGTTGATGGTTTCCGGCTTTTTAACTTCACCGAACGACCACGAACGGATCATCTCAGGCGAGGCCAATCCGATACGGATGGCGTCGAACTCTTCGACTTGACCCTGGTTTTTCAGCAAATTCAGTAGGTCTTTCAAGGCCTTTCCTCCTGGCGGAGCAGGGAGCGGGCTTTTCAGCCACGCTCCCGATTCGCGTCACGTGTTATTCGGTTTCCAGATCGATATCGATACCGAGCGAACGGATCTCTTTGATCAACACGTTGAAGGACTCGGGCATGCCCGGCTCCATACGGTGATCGCCGTCCACGATGTTTTTATACATCTTGGTCCGACCGTTCACGTCGTCCGACTTCACTGTGAGCATTTCTTGCAGGGTGTATGCCGCGCCGTATGCTTCCAGCGCCCACACTTCCATCTCCCCGAAACGCTGACCACCGAACTGCGCCTTACCACCCAGCGGCTGCTGGGTAACCAGGCTGTAAGAACCAGTGGAACGCGCGTGCATCTTGTCGTCCACCAAGTGGTTCAGCTTGAGCATGTACATGTAGCCAACGGTCACATGACGCTCGAACTTGTTGCCGGTACGGCCGTCGAACAGCTGCATCTGACCGCTTTCTGGCATGTCTGCCAGTTTCAGCATGGCCTTGATCTCGCTTTCCTTGGCACCGTCGAAGACTGGAGTGGCCATTGGCACACCGCCTTTGAGGTTCTTCGCCAGGTCCAGGATTTCCTGGTCGGAGAAGGTCTCCAGTTCTTCCTGACGACCACCGATCTCGTTGTAGATCTCGGTGAGGAACTTGCGCAGCTCGATGACCTTGCGCTGCTCTTCGAGCATGCGGTTGATCTTCTCGCCCAGACCTTTAGCCGCCAGGCCCAGGTGGGTTTCAAGGATCTGACCAACGTTCATACGCGATGGTACACCCAACGGGTTGAGTACCACGTCGACCGGAGTACCGTTGGCGTCGTGCGGCATGTCTTCAACCGGCATGATCACCGAGACCACACCCTTGTTACCGTGACGACCGGCCATCTTGTCGCCCGGCTGGATGCGGCGACGGATTGCCAGGTAGACCTTGACGATCTTCAGTACGCCCGGTGCCAGGTCATCGCCCTGCTGCAGCTTGCGCTTCTTGTCTTCGAACTTGTCGTCCAGCAGACGGCGACGATCAACGATGTAGGCCTGGGCCTTCTCGAGCTGCTCGTTCAGCGCGTCTTCGGCCATGCGCAGCTTGAACCACTGGCCGTGCTCCAGACCGTCCAGGACTTCGTTGGTGATCACAGTGCCTTTCTTCAGGCCTGCACCACCGTCGACAACCTGGCCGTTCAGGGCCGAACGCAGACGTTCGAAGGTTGCGCCTTCGACGATGCGGAACTCTTCGTTGAGGTCCTTGCGGATCTCGTCCAGCTGCATCTTCTCGATGGACAGCGCACGGCTGTCGCGCTCGACGCCATCACGGGTGAAGACCTGCACGTCGATGACAGTACCTTTGGTGCCGGTAGGCACGCGCAGGGAGGTGTCTTTGACGTCGCTGGCCTTCTCACCGAAGATCGCGCGCAGCAGTTTCTCTTCCGGAGTCAGCTGGGTTTCGCCTTTTGGCGTTACCTTGCCGACCAGGATGTCGCCAGCGCCAACTTCAGCACCAACATAAACGATACCGGCTTCGTCCAGCTTGTTCAGCGCAGCTTCACCGACGTTCGGGATGTCCGCGGTGATTTCCTCTGGGCCAAGCTTGGTGTCACGGGCCACACAGGTCAGTTCCTGGATGTGGATCGTGGTGAAGCGGTCTTCCTGAACCACACGCTCGGACAGGCAGATGGAGTCTTCGAAGTTGAAGCCGTTCCACGCCATGAACGCGATGCGCATGTTCTGACCCAGAGCCAGTTCACCCATGTCGGTGGACGGGCCGTCGGCCATGATGTCGCCACGCTGAACCGCATCACCCTTGTTCACCAGCGGACGCTGGTTGATGCAGGTGTTCTGGTTCGAACGGGTGTATTTGGTCAGGTTGTAGATGTCGACACCGGCTTCACCGGTCTCAACTTCGTCATCGGCAACACGAACAACGATACGGCTGGCATCGACGGAGTCGATGACGCCACCACGACGAGCCACGACGCAAACGCCGGAGTCACGGGCAACGTTGCGCTCCATGCCGGTACCGACCAGCGGCTTGTCGGCACGCAGGGTTGGTACAGCCTGACGCTGCATGTTCGAACCCATCAACGCACGGTTGGCGTCGTCGTGCTCGAGGAACGGAATCAGCGACGCTGCAACCGAAACTACCTGTTTCGGCGAAACGTCCATCAGGGTGACGTCTTCCGGCGCCTTGACGGTGAATTCGTTCAGGTGACGAACAGCTACCAGCTCGTCGATCAGGTGCTTCTTCTCGTTCATCGTGGCCGAAGCCTGGGCGATGACGTGATCAGCTTCTTCGATCGCCGACAGGAACACGATGTCGTCGGTAACCACGCCCTCTTTCACCACGCGGTACGGGCTTTCCAGGAAGCCGTACTGGTTGGTGCGAGCGTACGCAGCCAGGGAGTTGATCAGACCGATGTTCGGACCTTCAGGAGTCTCGATCGGGCACACACGGCCGTAGTGGGTCGGGTGTACGTCACGGACTTCGAAGCCTGCGCGCTCACGGGTCAGACCACCAGGGCCGAGTGCGGAGACACGACGCTTGTGGGTGATCTCGGACAGCGGGTTGTTCTGGTCCATGAACTGCGAGAGCTGGCTGGAGCCGAAGAACTCTTTCACCGCCGCCGCAACCGGCTTGGCGTTGATCAGGTCCTGAGGCATCAGGCCTTCGCTTTCAGCCATCGACAGGCGCTCTTTGACCGCGCGTTCTACACGCACCAGGCCAACGCGGAACTGGTTCTCGGCCATCTCGCCGACACAACGGACGCGACGGTTACCCAGGTGGTCGATGTCGTCGACGATGCCTTTGCCGTTACGGATGTCGACCAGGGTCTTGAGGACCTCGACGATATCTTCCTTGCTCAGCACGCCCGAACCTTCGATCTCGGTGCGACCGATACGACGGTTGAACTTCATGCGACCAACGGCCGACAGGTCGTAACGCTCGGCGCTGAAGAACAGGTTGTTGAACAGGGTCTCGGCGGCATCCTTGGTTGGCGGTTCGCCAGGACGCATCATGCGATAGATCTCGACCAGCGCTTCCAGTTGGTTGCTGGTGGAGTCGATCTTCAGGGTATCCGAGATGAACGGACCGCAGTCGATGTCGTTGGTGTACAGGGTCTCGATACGGACAACCTGGGCCTTGGCGATTTTCACCAGGACGTCGGTGGACAGTTCGGTGTTGCACTCAGCCAGGATCTCGCCGGTAGCCGGGTGCACGATCGCCTTGGCGGTGGTGCGACCCAGGACGTATTCCAGCGGCACGTCCAGTTGCTTGACGCCAGCTTTTTCCAGCTGGTTGATGTGACGAGCGGTGATACGACGACCTTGCTCGACAATGACCTTGCCGGTTTCGTCATGGATGTCCATGACCGCAACTTCACCACGCAGGCGCTGAGGCACCAGTTCCAGGCTGAGCTTCTCGCCCGACACGTGGAAGACGTTGGTGGTGTAGAAGGCATCCAGCACTTCTTCAGTGCTATAGCCCAGCGCGCGCAGCAGAACCGACGCAGGCAGTTTGCGACGACGGTCGATACGGACGAATACACAGTCTTTCGGATCGAATTCGAAGTCCAACCACGAGCCGCGGTAAGGAATGATCCGCGCCGAGTACAGCAGTTTGCCAGAGCTGTGCGTCTTGCCGCGGTCGTGATCGAAGAACACGCCCGGCGAACGGTGCAGCTGGGAAACGATAACACGCTCGGTACCGTTGATTACGAAGGTACCGTTTTCAGTCATCAGGGGGATTTCACCCATGTAGACTTCTTGCTCTTTGATGTCCTTGATCGCTTTGTTCGACGATTCTTTGTCGAAAATGATCAGGCGGACTTTTACCCGCAGCGGAACCGCGTAGGTCACGCCACGCAGTACGCATTCTTTGACATCAAAAGCCGGTTCGCCCAGACGATAGCCAACGTACTCCAGGGCAGCATTGCCGGAGTAGCTGATGATCGGGAAAACCGATTTGAAGGCCGCATGCAGGCCCACGTCGCGGAACTGATCTTTGGTCGCTCCCGCTTGCAAGAATTCACGATACGAATCCAGCTGGATGGCCAGGAGGTAAGGCACATCCATGACGTCCGGCAACTTGCTAAAGTCCTTGCGGATACGTTTTTTCTCAGTGTATGAGTAAGCCATCAGCGTTCCCCAGCTTGGTCACCTGCTTGTTTGGCTTCTCCCGACGGGAGCAGCCAGAAAATCGTGCAAACCCCTTGGTTTGCGCCACCATCATTGGTGGTTGCAGCTCGTTATCGGCGCCGACCTGGTCAGCTGCCAATAACGGAAAAAGGCCGGTGGCAAGAGCCACCAGCCATCAGCCGTTTGCTTAGCGCTCGGGCTGGAGTCGCAAAGTCGAAATTACTTGAGTTCGACTTTAGCGCCTGCTTCTTCCAGCTTCTTCTTGGCGTCTTCAGCGGCTTCTTTCGAAACGCCTTCAGCGACAACCTGAGGAGCGCCGTCAACTTTCTCTTTGGCTTCTTTCAGGCCCAGACCGGTCAGTTCACGAACGGCCTTGATCACGTTGACTTTCTTCTCGCCAGCTTCAAGCAGAACCACGTTGAATTCGGTTTGCTCTTCAACAACGGCAGCGGCAGCAGCTGGGCCAGCAGCGGCAACAGCAGCGGTAACGCCGAAGGTTTCTTCCATTGCTTTGATCAGCTCAACAACTTCCAGAACGGTTTTCTGGCCGATTGCTTCGATGATTTGTTCGTTAGTCAGAGACATGACTTGAATCCTGTATTGGGGTGACAGCTTACGCAGCCATCAAATTAAACATATGATTTTGAAAGGGCTTGCGGTGCCTTAGGCAGCAGCAGCTTCTTTCTGGTCGCGAACGGCTGCCAGGGTACGAGCCAGCTTGCTGGTAGCGCCTTGGATCACGCTCATCAGCTTCGCAATGGCCTCGTCGCGGGTCGGCAGGGTAGCCAACACGTCGATCTGGTTAGCGGCAAGGAACTTGCCATCAAACGCAGCTGCCTTGATCTCGAACTTGTCCTGACCCTTGGCGAACTCTTTGAACAGACGAGCAGCAGCGCCCGGGTGTTCGTTGGAGAAAGCGATCAGGGTCGGGCCGGTGAAGACGTCGTTGAGGACACTGAATTCAGTGTCAGCAACAGCGCGCTTGAGCAGGGTGTTACGTACGACACGTACGTATACGCCAGCTTCACGAGCCTCTTTACGGAGTCCGGTCATTGCGCCTACAGTCACACCACGGGCATCAGCCACGACAGCGGACAGAGCGACTTTGGCAGCCTCGTTGACTTCAGCGACGATGGCCTTCTTGTCTTCGAGTTTAATTGCCACGGGTTTAACTCCTGCTTGTTACCGTTTCATCTGGCCGAAGCCGGATGTCGTTTTGGTGTCTGATTCGGTAAGGAACCGGGAGCACCATCTGCGTAGGCTTGAGGTTTAAGACTTGCGCCGCCTACGGTCTTGGATAGCCCCCGCCAGGCAGGGACCCCAATTTTTTCAACCTGGTGCGATCGCTCGCACCGGGTTTTGTCTTACGCGCTCAGCGAGCTCTGGTCGATGACCAGACCTGGGCCCATGGTGGTGCTCAGGGTAACGCGCTTGACGTAGATACCTTTCGAGGAAGCTGGCTTGATACGCTTCAGATCAGCGATCAGGGCTTCAACGTTTTCCTTCAGCTTGCCAGCTTCAAAGCCGACTTTGCCAACGGAGGTGTGGATGATGCCGTTTTTGTCGGTGCGATAACGAACCTGACCAGCCTTGGCGTTTTTAACCGCGGTGGCTACGTCTGGAGTTACGGTACCGACTTTAGGGTTAGGCATCAGGCCGCGAGGACCCAGAACCTGACCCAGCTGACCTACAACACGCATTGCGTCCGGGGAAGCAATTACGACGTCATAGTTCAGGTCGCCGCCTTTCATTTCGGCAGCCAGATCGTCCATACCAACGCGGTCAGCGCCGGCAGCCAGAGCGGCTTCAGCAGCAGGACCCTGGGTGAAGACAGCTACACGTACGGTCTTGCCAGTGCCGTGTGGCAGCACGGTAGCGCTACGAACGACCTGGTCGGATTTACGTGGGTCAACACCGAGGTTGACAGCAACGTCGAAGGATTCGCTGAACTTCACGGTGGACAGTTCGGCCAGCAGTACTGCTGCTTCTTCGAAGTTGTAGACTTTGCCTGCTTCGATTTTCGAAGCAATGGCCTTTTGGCGCTTGGTCAGCTTAGCCATTACACACCCTCCACGTTGAGGCCCATGCTGCGAGCGGAACCGGCGATGGTACGCACGGCCGCATCCATGTCAGCAGCGGTCAGATCAGCATTTTTGGTTTTTGCGATCTCTTCCAGCTGAGCACGGGTCACAGTACCGACTTTAACGGTGTTCGGACGTGCAGAACCGCTGGTCAGGCCAGCTGCTTTCTTCAGCAGAACCGAAGCAGGGGTGCTTTTGGTTTCGAAGGTGAAGCTGCGGTCACTGTAAACAGTGATGATCACAGGAGTCGGCAGGCCGGCTTCTTGACCCTGAGTACGGGCGTTGAAGGCCTTGCAGAATTCCATGATGTTCACACCGTGCTGACCCAGTGCTGGACCAACGGGTGGGCTTGGGTTGGCCTGGCCGGCCTTTACTTGCAGCTTGATGTAAGCCTGAATCTTCTTAGCCATGAGCTACTCCAATATCGGGTACGAACGCCAGAAGGCTCCCCGGATGACTTGCGTTTTATCCCAGTGACGACAAAACCCCGCAGCACATAGGGCTGCGGGGTATGGGATGCTTTGTTCGGCTAGACCTTCTCGACCTGGCTGAACTCGAGCTCTACCGGGGTAGAGCGACCGAAAATAAGCACGGCCACTTGGATCCGGCTCTTCTCGTAGTTAACTTCTTCAACGGTACCGTTGAAATCAGCAAACGGACCGTCGATAACACGAACCACTTCGCCCGGCTCGAACAGAGTCTTCGGCTTCGGCTTGTCGCTGCCATCGGCAACACGACGCAGAATGGCCTCGGCTTCTTTGTCGGTGATCGGCGCAGGCTTGTCTGCAGTACCACCAATGAAGCCCATGACGCGAGGGGTATCCTTGACCAAGTGCCAAGTCCC
Organism: Pseudomonas fluorescens; assembly: GCF_902497775.2. Classification (NCBI taxonomy): domain Bacteria; kingdom Pseudomonadati; phylum Pseudomonadota; class Gammaproteobacteria; order Pseudomonadales; family Pseudomonadaceae; genus Pseudomonas; species Pseudomonas fluorescens. The sequence goes on along the minus strand of NZ_OZ024668.1, from coordinate 4,722 downwards.
TTCGTTCATGTCCATCTGGACCAGCACATAACCTGGGAAGAACTTACGCTCACTTTTGCGCTTCTGGCCATTGCGCATCTCAACCACTTCTTCAGTGGGGACCAGAATTTCGCCGAAGCCATCTTCCATGCCAGCCAGCTTTACGCGCTCGATCAGCGAGCGCATTACATGCTTCTCGTAACCCGAGTAAGCATGCACAACGTACCAACGCTTAGCCACGGGACACCCTTAGCCAACAATCAAGGAAATCAACCAACCGAGCAGGGAGTCGAGACCCCACAGCAGCAACGCCATTACCAGGACAACCGCCACTACGATGAGCGTGGTCTGCATGGTTTCTTGACGGGTTGGCCATACGACTTTACGAATCTCGGTGCGAGCTTCCTTTGCCAGCGCAAAGAACGACTTGCCTTTGGCAGTCTGCAGGGCAACGAAGCCAGCTACAGCAGCAAGGGCGAGCAGTGCAAGTACGCGGTACAGAATCGGCGAGGCAGAGTAATACTGGTTACCCACAACACCAACGACCACCAAAGCGACAACAGCCAGCCACTTGAGCAGATCAAAACGAGAGTCTTGGGCTTCAGCCTTGGGAGTCATCTAGGAAAATCCTGTGAAAAGAAAGCCAGACACACGAGGTGAATCTGGCAGGTCAGGAGGGAATCGAACCCCCAACCTACGGTTTTGGAGACCGTCGCTCTGCCAATTGAGCTACTGACCTAAAAGCTTATCAGGCCGGCCATTATGCCGGCCTGATCGAGAGAAATCAACTACTTATTCGATAATCTTCGCTACTACACCGGCACCGACGGTACGACCGCCTTCACGGATAGCGAAACGCAGACCGTCTTCCATTGCGATGGTTTTGATCAGGGTAACAATCATCTGAATGTTGTCACCTGGCATTACCATTTCAACGCCTTCTGGCAGCTCGCAGTTACCAGTCACGTCAGTAGTACGGAAGTAGAACTGTGGACGGTAGCCTTTGAAGAACGGAGTATGACGACCGCCTTCTTCTTTGCTCAGAACGTAAACTTCTGCGGTGAACTTGGTGTGCGGCTTGACCGAACCCGGCTTGACCAGAACCTGGCCACGCTCAACGTCGTCACGCTTGGTGCCACGCAGTAGAACGCCGCAGTTTTCACCAGCACGACCTTCATCCAGCAGCTTGCGGAACATCTCAACGCCGGTGCAGGTGGTGGTAGTGGTATCACGCAGACCAACGATTTCCAGGGCATCCTGAACGCGGACGATACCACGCTCGATACGACCGGTAACAACGGTACCACGACCCGAGATCGAGAATACGTCTTCGATTGGCATCAGGAACGGCTTGTCGATAGCGCGCTCAGGCTCTGGAATGTAGCTATCCAGAGTCTCAACCAGCTTTTTGACAGCGGTGGTGCCCATTTCGTTGTCGTCTTTGCCTTCCAGAGCCATACGAGCCGAACCAATAATGATCGGAGTGTCGTCGCCCGGGAAGTCATAGGTGGACAGCAGGTCGCGAACTTCCATCTCGACCAGCTCCAGCAGCTCAGCGTCGTCTACCAGGTCAGCCTTGTTCAGGAAGACCACGATGTACGGAACGCCAACCTGACGGGACAGCAGGATGTGCTCACGGGTCTGCGGCATCGGACCATCGGCGGCCGAGCAAACCAGGATCGCGCCGTCCATCTGGGCAGCACCGGTGATCATATTCTTCACGTAGTCAGCGTGACCTGGGCAGTCAACGTGAGCGTAGTGACGAATGTTCGAGTTGTACTCGACGTGCGCGGTATTAATGGTGATACCACGAGCTTTTTCTTCTGGAGCACTGTCGATCTTATCGAATTCAACGACGGCCGAACCGAAAACTTCGGAGCAGACGCGGGTCAATGCCGCAGTCAGCGTGGTCTTGCCATGGTCAACGTGACCAATGGTGCCGACGTTTACGTGCGGCAGACTACGATCGAACTTTTCCTTAGCCATCGAGACAATCCTCAGCAATAAGAAACAAGCAAGTCATTACGACCATTAAAACAAAGGCAGATATTTTCATATCTGCCTTGTTATATGGAGCTCTTGAGCGGATTTGAACCGCTGACCTCACCCTTACCAAGGGTGTGCTCTACCAACTGAGCTACAAGAGCGAAACACTGTGCAACAGCAGCAAACTTGGAGCGGGTAGCGGGAATCGAACCCGCATCATCAGCTTGGAAGGCTGAGGTTCTACCACTAAACTATACCCGCGGAGCTTGCGGCTCTCGCTAAAACTGGTGGAGGGAGAAGGATTCGAACCTTCGAAGCTCTCGCAACGGATTTACAGTCCGTCCCCTTTGACCGCTCGGGAATCCCTCCAGATTTGGCCGGCATTCTATTCAGATGCCAATCCAGTGTCAAGCGTTTTTTCAAATTTTTTCAATCAAATCTGAAACTTAGCTGCTTTGACACCGCCTCCAGCTCTACCACCTGAGTGGTGTTCCCTGTGAAGCGGGCGCCATTCTATCAAGCTATTCGCCAGTTGCAATACCCTCGCACAACATTATTTTGTGTTTTAAGTCTTTGAAATCATGGGAAAGTGTCCCGAGCACGGTTTGGTCCAGCAAACGCTGGCTCTGGGGCGCAATCTGCAGCCACAAACCGGTGCTGTCACCCAGGCGACCGGTCACCGGAACAGCGGCAATATCGAGGCTCAGCAAGCGCTGACGCAATGCTTTTAGCTGTTCCTGCTCCACCAGCCCACCTACATAGAGGCATTCCTGGCCCCGCTGAGGTGCTGTTTTACCCTTGGTCGACTCACTCAACAGACGAATATCCTGCTGATTCCCCTTGTACAGCGACAACGGCGCCACTTCCTTGGCCTTCAACGGCGCTTCCTGCTGGTGCCAGACGTAATAAAAGACGTTGAGCACCACCAACAACAGAAACAACCAACGCATAGGCACCTCAATCCAGGGGACAAGCCATGGCCAGGCCAACGAATACCAGGTCCGGAACCACCCGGGCCTGTGGAGCGGCCTTTTGCACCAGGAGCGCATCGCCCCCGGTCAGCAACACAGTGAAATCATCACCCCACAACTCATGGGCATGCTCAAGCTGCGAGCGGACAAAACCCTGGAGCATGTGCACGCAGCCACGTTCAACCGCCTCGACGGTAGAACGCCCAGGCGCGAGGCTCGACAGTGCGCGCTCAGCGGAGGCATCGTCATAGCGGATGCGTCGCGTGTGGGTACGCAGCTGGCTACGCATCAACGGCATGCCCGGGCAGATGAAGCCACCCAGGTGCTCACCGTCGGCAGAAACGAAGTCAGCCTTGGCCGCCGTACCGAAATCCATCACCAGGCACGCGCCACGGGCCAGGTGAAAACCGCCCAGCACCGCAAGCCAGCGATCCAGGCCGAGGCGCTGGTAATCTTCATAGCCATTACGTACACCAGCGACCTCCTTCGAAGGCTGGGCCACCACAACGTTCAAGCCAAAGTGCTGGGCGAGCAGCGCCGAAAGGCCGGCTGTCTCCTCCTCACTTCTCACACTGACCAGGCGGCAGCGCCGTGGCGCTGCAGGGAGCGCCGTGACGGCAGCTACCAGGGCCTGGTCGGAGTCCACAATGCCGCCGGCAACAACGGCGCCCTCAGCAGCACTGATGACTCGCCACTTGATAAAGCTGTTGCCGCAATCGAGCTCAAGAATCATCACGCAACCTCAAACTGAGCTCACCACCACTAAAGCTCTTTTCAACACCATCAACCTCGAGGCGCAACGCCCCTTGCCGGTCAATGCCTAAAACAATGCCATCGATCCGGTTGACCCCGGCAATCAAGGATACCGCAGCCCCTTGCCACAGGTGGGACTGCTCCCATTCGGCCTGGAATGCGGCGAAACCGGATTGCCGATGACGCTGCAGATCCTGCTGCAAGTTGTAACTGAGCGTAGCTACCAGCTTATTGCGATCGACCGCTACGCCGGTCTCACGCCGCACGGACGTCCATAGCTGATCGATCTGCTCATTGACCTGCATATTGACGTTGATACCGATCCCCAGCACAACGTGACAGACGTCCGCGGGATCACCGACCAGTTCCAGGAGGATACCGGCGATCTTCTGATTGTTTACCAGAACATCATTTGGCCATTTGAGCCCCGCGCCGGAAACACCAAAGGCCTGCAGCGTACGCATTACAGCCAGGCCAACCACCAGGCTCAAACCCTCTAGCTGGCGCATACCGCCTTCGATACGCAACACCAGGCTGAAGTAGAGGTTTTCCGCGAACGGGCTGACCCACTGGCGACCGCGCCGACCGCGCCCCGCCGCCTGACGCTCAGCCAGCACCAGGAACGGCGCCGCCTGGCCTTCACCGATCGAGCGCAGGGCCTGGGCGTTGGTCGAGTCGATGGATTCGAATATCAACGCTGGCCACTGCTCACCCCGGGAGAGCTCGGCTATGGCCGATTCTTCCAGCAACGACAACGGCGTGGCCAACTGATATCCGCGGCCACGGACTTTATGAATGGGCAGGTTCAGCTCAGCCTCAAGAAGCTGCAATTGCTTCCAGACAGCGGCGCGACTGACGCCCAAGGCCGCGCCCAGGTCTTGCCCGGAATGGAACCGGCCATCCTTGAGGAGCTTCAACAACTTCAGCATGCCAATCTCGACTCACAATGAGGAGGGCATGATAGCCATGCAGGTGGGGATTGCATAGAAAACTGAGCTGTAGGAACGGCGCTCTGTGGGTACCGCCCACAGAG